>JARRRC010000364.1:0-3159 GCA_037381105.1 Desulfobacterales bacterium | reverse complement strand
ATCGGCTGGCACCCCGTGCCGAAGGCACCATCACCGTATCAAACAGGTGCAATGGGGCGTTACGGATGAAGGACTTGATGATCTTGAATCATTCGGGGTCAAGAATTACGAGGATTTTACATGGAAGCACATCCTTGATTTTTATTCCTGTGTCGATTGCGGAAGATGCTCGGACAACTGCCCGGCCAATGCCGTGGGGCGACCGCTTTCTCCCCGATTCATTTCGATTAAGTGCCGCAACTATTCATTCAATAAATATCCGCTCAAAGGGAAACCGGTTGATGTGAATCCGTTTATCTGAAATGTGCTGGAAGAGGATGAAGTCTGGTCGTGCACCACATGCGGCGCCTGCGAGCAAGAGTGTCCCGTGTTCATCGAATATATCGATAAAATTGTTGACGTCAGGCGCGGACTGGTGGATGACGGCGTGGTCCCTCAATCTTTGCAAAAGCCGCTGGGAGCCCTTGAAAAACGCGGTAACCCTTACGGCAAGATGGAGAAAAAACGCGCGGACTGGACCCGGGATCTGCCTGAAGGTTTCAACATTAAAATCTTGGGGAAAAAAGAGACCGCAGACACCCTCTATTTTGTCGACAGCATCACATCCTACGATGACCGGATTCAGGAAATCGGCCGTGCGGCAGCAAAAGTTCTTAGCGCTTGCGGTATAGATTTCGGAATACTGGGTCCTGATGAAAGGGACAGCGGCCACGAGGTCAGGCGGTTTGGTGAAGAAATGCTCTTTTTGGAATTAAGGGATCGCAATACAGAAGCCATCATCAATGCCGATGTTGATCGAATCGTAACGGCCGACCCCCACGCATTCAATGCACTGAAACATGACTACAAAGACATCCCGCCGGTCGAGCACATCAGCCAAACCATCCTGAAAAGCTTGAAATCCGGCGAAATTCGTTTAAAACCCGCTGAAAATTCAGGGAGAATCTATACATTTCATGATCCATGTTACCTCGGAAGGCACAATAACCTTTACGATGACCCGCGGAATGTCATCGACGCGATCCCGGGTATCCATCGGGTCGAAATGACCCCAAGATGCAGGGATCGCTCGTTTTGCTGCGGCGGCGGCGGACTGATGCTGTTTTATGAGCCCATTGAGGAAAAAAGGATGGGCCAGGTCAGGGTTGAGATGGCAAAAGCGGCCGGTGCAAACGTGATGGTTACGGCCTGTCCTTATTGCATGGTCAATATTGAAGATGCCATCAAAACCAGCGGTCTGGAAGGGGAGATGGAGGCCGTTGACCTTGTGGAACTGATTGAGCGACATTTGATTGTCGATTGATGATTGTCGAATATTTATACTGGAGGAAAAAAATGAAAATCTTGGTATGCATCAAACGGGTTCCGGATACTTCGGAAAACGAGATAGAGGTGAACAGGGATGGTACGGACATTGAACGGGATGACCTGGTGTATTCCGTCAATGAATGGGACAATTATGCGGTAGAAGAAGCCATCCAGATTCGGGATAAGGTCGGCGGGAAAGTAACCGTTGTTACCGTCGGTGAAGAGGAAGATGAAGAAGTCCTTCGAAGGGAGATGGCCATGGGGGCTGATCGCGGCATTCTCCTTTCAGACGAAGCTTTTATTGGGTCTGACGGGAAAGGAATTGCCGCTGTTTTAAAGGCCGAGGTTGAAAAGGGGAACTATGATCTGATTCTGACCGGCGCTCAGGCAGATGACGGGGCCGGCCAGGTCGGCGGCATGCTGGCTGCGATGCTTGACTGGCCCTATGCTTCGCTGGTCAATTTAATCGAAGTTGTCGATGACAAAAAAATCAAAGTCGGTCGTGAAATTGCCGGCGGGAACCAGGAGATGAATGAAATCGATCTTCCTTGTGTTCTTTCGATTCAGACCGGCATAAATGAGCCCCGGTATGTGGGTATTCGCGGCATCCGGAAAGTGGCATCCCTTGAAATTCCGGTTCATACCGCTAAAGATCTCGGTATTGCAGCGGACATCGTCGGGGAATCCGGATCCCGAACAAAGCGGCTCGACTATTTTGTGCCCGAGCCCGGGGAGGGTGCGGAGATTCTGGAAGGCAGCGCAGAAGAAATCATTGACAAACTCATCGAACTCTTGAAGGCCAAAGGAGGGATCAAATAATGGGTCAACAGATATTCGCATATATTCTTCACAAAGACGGGGTGGCGGACGATACTGCCCTTGAGTTGATTACGGCTGCCAATATACTGAATCCGGATGCTTCGATTACGGCTGTTGTTGCTGGTTCAGGCGCCGAACTGGATGCCGTATGCCGGAATATGGGATCTTCTTTTGACACGGTTTGGAAAATCGACAATGAAGCTTTGGCTTATATCAATGCAGAGGTGATCCGGCCGATGCTGGCCCGAATTTTGCCGAAAGAAAGCATTGTTCTGATTCCCCACGAACATTTCGGCATGGATTTGGCTCCGGGTCTTTCTATAAAACTGGATGCCGTCTATCTGCCGGATACCTTTGGTCTTTCAGGTATCGAAGACGGAAAACTCAAGGCGGTTCGTGAAGAATATCTCGGTCAGGTCAGCACCCATGTCCTTTGCGATATTTCCAAAGGGGCTGTGATCTCCGTTCGACCGGGCTCATTCAAGGCCGATGAAAATAGGAAGATCGATGGCCGGATTGTCGACAAAAGCGAAGAAGCGTTGGAAAGCGTTCTCCCGGGCGAAGCCCGCCGTTATCTGGAAATTGTGGCGGCCGAAGTTGGGGATGTCGATATCACCAAGTCGGATGTTCTGGTATCTGTCGGCAGAGGCATCGAAGACCAGGACAACCTGGAAATCATATTCGATCTGGCCAAAGCCATGGGTGCGGACGTGTCGTGTTCGAGACCCATTGTGGATGCAAAATGGCTGGAAAAGTCCCGGCAGGTCGGAACATCGGGGCAAACCGTCAAACCAAAAGTCTACATGGCGCTGGGGATCAGCGGCGCTTTCCAACACCTGGGCGGCATCAAGGGCGCGCCGTTTATTGTTGCGGTCAATAAAAACCCCAAGGCCCCGATCTTTCAGGCTGCGGATGTGGGAATTGTGGATGATATTCTCGATTTCGTTCCGGAGCTTACGGATCGGATCAATGAGATGAAGCGGGTTTCATATTAACCTAACGATTATTTGTTCAATATTTATTTTTTCCCGG
>JARRRC010000363.1:0-6088 GCA_037381105.1 Desulfobacterales bacterium | reverse complement strand
CCTCGATGGCCTGGTCAAGAAGTCCACCCGGATCGTCGCGAAGATCTAAAACCAATCCTTTTAAGGGGGTTTTTTCGGATCCGAGTTTGTCCAGCGCTGCAATAAGATCTTCCGTTGTATTTTCTCTGAAATTAGTCACCCAAACATATCCGTATCCGGGCTTAAGCACCGTCGCCTTAACGCTCTCAACAGGAATAATATCCCGAACAATTTTGAAATCAATCGGCTTTTTACTTTCCTCACGAGCTATGGTTACAACCACTTCGGTTCCTTTAGGGCCTCTAATCAATTTAACCGCTTCTCGCAAATCTCTCGTAGGTTTTCCGTCAACCTTTATGATTCTATCTCCGGCTTTTATTCCGGCTTTGTAAGCCGGCGTCCCTTCAATGGGAGAAATCACGGTAACAAAGCCGTCCTTTAAAGTAATGCTGACGCCGATGCCGGTAAACTCGCCTTGCGTGTCAATCTGCAACTCTTTAAAGTCATCAGGAGACAAGAAAGAAGAATGGGGATCGAGACCGTGGACCATCCCTTGAATCGCCTCATCGATCAATTTTTTTGAATCGACGGGATCGACATAATTATTTTCAATCAGTTCAATCACATCAGAAAATAATTTCAGCCCCTTGTATGTCTCTGCCCCCTTGGCTGAAAGGTTTCTGTAAAAACCGGACCCGATGGTCCAAAAAAGGACGGCGATCAACAGAGCCAGCCACAGTTTAACATGATGTTTTTCTTTAATGTTCATGATATTTTCTCCTGATAACAAAATCTTTCATACACCCATTTTCCCCTTCAATGGAAAAACCAGTCTAACCTTTTTTAATCCATTCCATCGGGTCCACAGGCTTTCCGTGATGACGCACTTCAAAATGAAGGCTTGGCCCGATCATTGATCCTGAATCTCCGACCGTGGCCACCACTTCACCCTTTTCTACAGTATCTCCCTTTGAAGCAAAGAGTTCCTGCGCATGGGCATAAATGGTATAGTAATTATTTCCGTGATCAATAATGACCATATTCCCGTATCCTTTAAACCAGTCTGCATAAAGAACCCGCCCATCATACACCGCACGAATCGGTTCACCCCTGTCGGCTTTTATCTCAATACCGCTTTGGAAATTGACGACATTGAACTTATTATTTCGATGTGGCCCGAAAAAGGACACTATTTTACCCTTAACCGGCATATTAAGCAATCCTTTTAAGGTTGAAAAACTTTTTGAAGGCATTTTTTCCCGGGCTTCGGTACGATCAAATGTGGATCTTAACGCGTTTATGGTCTGATCCAAATCCGCAGCCGCCTGTTTCAAGGATTCAAGGGCCGCCAGCTTTAGAGACCGTTTCCTGCGGATTTCACCTAACAGTTTTGATCGCTTTTTCCTCTCCTGAGACATCGTTTCAATCTGTTTATTATACTCTGTTTCAAGAGCGAGTTTTTCTGTTTTCTTTGCCTTCAGTTCGATCATAAGTTGTTGCAACCGATTCTTATTGTCCAGAAGGTTTTGCAAGATATTTTCATCGTAGGCCAGTACCTGTTCCAGGGCCTTTTTTCGTTGAAAAAGTTCATACACGGACTCGGCCGAGGCCAGAATATAGACTCTGCCCAGCCAGCTCAGCTGACCTGGCTGCGGCGCAGCGTCTACCTGGGCTCCTACGTAGCCATGACTGATTATTGCCGCTTGCTGTCTGGTAAACTGTAAAAGTTCGGACGATTGTTTTGCGATCTTCCGGTTGATACTTCTGGCCGCTTCTTGATATTTTTGAATGTCGGAGGAGGCGTTATCTGTCTTTACCGTTTCTTTTGGGATCTCTTCGGGTATAACACGAACATATCGTCTTAAATTTCGAATATAACCTACCCGGCCATTCACCATAATTTTTAGCCATGCGTTATGATGCTCGAGAATTCTGACCTTGGTTCCTTTTGGGATCAACATCAAAGAAGGGTTTTCAGTACCGGGTTGTGCCCGAACATTCAATTGATCGGCGGACACGATGCCGGTTTCCTTGGATTGGGCACCGGCATACTGATAAGAATTCAGTACGATAATGGTTCCTATAACTGTATAGGCTATTGTTTTAGAAACTGTTTTAAAGAAATAAAACACCCGATCCACCCCACAAATATGCTGCACAACCATATTCCCAAAAACATCTTCCAAGATAGAAACCGGATCGCAAAAAAAGTTGAAGTCAAACCCTGACCAACGTTTGATGAAATGAACATGAAAAGAATAAACAGTACTCCCAGGCCGATAATTCCACCCAGTGCTCCCTCTATAAGGCCTTCGATGTAGAAAGGGGCTTTGATGAATCCGTCGGTCGCGCCAACCAGCCGCATGATTTCAACCTCTTTTTGCCTTGAATAGAGGACCAGGCGAATGGTGTTGGCGACAATCAAAACAGTCGCCAATAAAAAAAGGCTTCCCATAGCAAATCCGGTTAATCTGAAGAGGTTAAGAATGTTCGTAAACCGTCCCAGCCAAACCTGTCCATATTCGACTTCATCCACATCTTGAAACGATTCCAAACGAGCTGCAAGCTTTTCGACCTTGGCCTGATTTTGGAAAGCTTCCGTAAGCCGAATTTCAAAAGCATCCGGAAGCGGGTTCTCTTTCAGGTTGTCCAGCAGTGAAGACTGCCGTTTCATTTGATCTTTCAGGCGTTGCAACCCCTCTTTTTTGGATATGAATTGAACATCTTTTACACCTTTTATTTCCTGAATACTGCGCCGGATCTCCGTCACTTTTATTTGAGGGACATTGGGTTTTAGATAGACCATTATCCGGATTCCCTGTTTCCATGAGTTCACAATCGTATTGGCGTTGATAAAAAACAGAGTGAAGGCACTGGCAATCAATATTGAAATGGTGATGGTGGCGATGGTCACTAGGCTCAGAAATCTGTGCTCAAGAATATCTTTTACGGCCCTTTTAAAATAAAACATCATCAGAACCCATTCTATATGGAATTAGCGGGTTGTATTCGACCCTGCTTCAGATAAATGACCCGGCCGTCTGTTTTTCGGATAAGCTCTTTATCGTGGGTGGCGATAATAACCGTAGCGCCTCTGGTATGAAATCTTTTAAAAAGATTTAGAATAACACCGGCGGAATCCTCATCCAGATTGCCGGTTGGCTCGTCTGCAAGGATGATTTTCGGGTCACCGACAATCGCCCTGGCAACGGCGATTCTTTGCTGTTCCCCACCGGACAGGGTCGGGGGCAAAGAATGGATGCTGTTTTCCATACCGACAGTTCTGAGTACACTCCTGACTTTTTTCTCAACAAATCGCCGTTTTTTTCCCATTGCTTCAAGCACAATGGCAATATTATCAAATACGGTCTTTGTAGAAATCAGCTTGTAGTCCTGAAATATGACGCCGAACTTTCGTCGAAGAATCGGTACCCGATGATGGGATATTCTTGATAGATTCATTCCATCAATCAATACCTGTCCCTCTGATACAGCTTCTCCAAAGTACAAAAGCTTCAGCAAAGACGTTTTTCCTGCCCCGCTGGGTCCGCTGATAAAAAGAAGTTCGTTTTTTGGAACGTCAAGTGTGATATCGATGAGCGCTTTAACGGCCCCGTAATTCTTGTGAACGTGAAACAGCCGAATTATAGCGCTTTTATTCTGTTTCTCAATCATTCAATAACTTCCTGGCCGATCGTTCGATACAGCGTCGCCTTAGAAATTTTAAATGCGTACAATGCATTGTAATAATTTGTCATGGTTCTTGAAAGAAGTGTTTGGGCAATGAGTACATCGGTTTGCGTGGAGATTTGTTCTTTATAACGTTCCTGGTTGATCCTGAAATTTTCTTTTGCCTGCTCGATGGCTGTTTCTACCGTTTTGATCGCCCTTTCCGCTTCCTGAGTCCTCAGATAAGCCGTCTTTACC
This sequence comes from Desulfobacterales bacterium, assembly GCA_037381105.1. Lineage (GTDB taxonomy): Bacteria > Desulfobacterota > Desulfobacteria > Desulfobacterales > UBA11574 > UBA11574. Next base: position 2,182 of record JARRRC010000363.1, on the reverse strand, counting down.
TCCAAGTGGATATTATCAAGAATGTCTGTTTTTTTAAGCTGTGCCTGGGAAAGTCGGGAATGTTTTTCCTTAACCCCATAAGTGGTCCGACCCCATTCCCAGAAATTCCATTTTGCCACAGCTTCTATATTCCATCCCTCTGGGTCATAGATGCCTTCGCCCCCGTCTATATCCCATTGTGTCCCGTATTTAAAATAATTCCCTTGCAGGTCAATGGATGGGTAATAATCTTTTTTTGTAAGATCCAATTGCTTTTGTGCAATTTCGACTTCCATATCGGCAATTTTTATTTCAAACCGATTTTTTTCAGCCTCGGCAAGACAATACTCAAGGGATTCTTCAAAAGGAGAATAATCAAGAATGTCTTTAAGAACCACCGGCGTATTTATGGGTCTTCGAAGCAGTGTATTAAAGTTCGACTCGGCATTGTCCAGATTGTTTTTAGCAACAATAAGTTCCTGTTTGGCATTGGCCAGTTCAACCTGTGCCTGGAGCAGATCGTTCAACGGCGTCATGCCGACCTGGTAAAAATTATCGGCCACCGTATTCTTCTTTTGGAACCGCTGTAAAACCGCCTGATACTGTTTCGGCGTCAAACCGATTGTATCCATAGGATGCGCTAAGGGTAGGGAAAAATTGCGTGCGCCTGGCTTTTTTCACCGCCAGGGCCGCTGCTGTTTCTTCTTTGGATGATTTCAGCCCGAGATTTGCTTTTATAGCACTTTCAATGGTTTGTTTGAGAGTAAAAATTTCAACAGGCTCCTGGGCTTCTAAAGAAACGGGAAAGAGTATCGGTTGAATGAAGATAAAACACAAAAACAGTCCGATCCATTTTATTTTAAACATCATAATCTTTTATCCTTACATTTTTAAAAGATACGAAACCTTTAAGTAACTCCATCTTCAAATAACAAAAAACAACCCATCCTTCAATTGATCGTTTTCGATTGACCGACATGGGGTTTATTGATATTTATTTTTTTAGAGTTGAAGGAGTGCTGTCGCCAGTTTTCCTTACTCAAAGCCTCCACTGAATCCCATTAAACAGGCTTCTTCCATTTCGGTGGAGGCTTTTTTATATCGAATCAATACGTTAAAATCAATAGTTTCTCATTAATTTAATGCGACTACCCGAATATCTTTAACTAAAGGTTCGGTCTCCGGCTCCGCTTCCAACCTCTCCGAGCTGTAGGCTCTGTGAGAGGGGAGGACAGAATTAAAAGATTCGAAATTTGAGTTATTTTCCATTGAGTCCTTTGATCTCGTCAAGAGTTTTTTGATATACGGAACGCATGGGGCCACCCAAAGAAACCGCCTTTTTCGCAGCCGCCAACGCTTCTGATTTTCGCCCCTGTTCAAATAAAATCTGTGCAAGATTGTTAAACGCCGGACCCGATGTCGGATGGTAACGGGCGGCTTTTCTGAAAGCCTTTTCTGCATTTTCAAGTTCTTTAAGGGCATAATAGCAATTACCAATGCCGATGAGCGCAGTCAAATTTTTCGGCCATTGCGTCAACGCTGTATGGTATCCATCGATGGCAGCCTGAAACTGACGGGCTTCTTCAAGCCCCAACAACGCTTTAAGGAATAAATCTTGTTTTACCGCGGCAGGCAGTTGATGTGATTGTAGAATTAAAAGCCCCCAATATTTGCCTCGGGCCCAGGTTTTTTCAAAAACCCGAAATGACATGCGTTTTCGGCGAATATCTCCCGAGCGAAGAATAACATATTTTTCGGACAAATCGTAGCCGACCGCCACCGCATAATGCCAGACAGGATACCAGGAAAGGCCGAGATTTTGTAAAATAATCACCGGATGCCCGGCAGCCAATTCGATGAACAGATCGCTCCACCCCGTTAACACATATGCGATTTTCCCATTCCGGCGGACTGCGCTGACCATTGCCGATTGAAGACTCCCTTTGCGTTCAGGCGTAAAGACCTCGGTGGTCAGATCTTCGGGAGAAATCGGCAGCCCGCTCCAGTTAAGCACCATTGCAAGGGCCGCAGGACCGCACTGATACGCTTTTTGGGAATAAAACGGAATCGTTTCAATCTCAACTCGAGGGGGCACATTGCCTGCTTTTTCCGACATGACGGATTTATTAAGGCCGGTACAGCTCGAAAGCAGAATACCGGCACAAGAAAGCAGTAAAATGCAGTAAAATTGCAAATATTTTTG
>JARRRC010000362.1:0-3207 GCA_037381105.1 Desulfobacterales bacterium | reverse complement strand
ACGCCTGGATGGCACAGGGCCAAAGGCAGTCATTCTACTCATCTCTTTCTCTTATACGCTCTGCTCGGCTTTTGATTTCATAGATCAGCCCATACACCTTCTGTTTACACGAAGATCAAAGGATAAATCCTTAACGGTTTCGAGAAAGGTGCTGCCGCACCAGTTCATCAGGACTTGTACTTGGAGAGCCGGTAATGACTGTGGTACCCTTTGCTTTAAAATTCTCCATGGCCTTGCGGCCCATGCTTCCTGCGATGATAACGCTAATCCCCATATCGTGAAGCCAATCGGGGAACACATTCGGTCCATGAGGAGGTGGGTTCAAGATTTCCTTTTTTATTATTTGCTGATTCTGTATATGGAAAATGGCAAATTCGGTCGCCTTACCAAAAGATGGTAAAAGCCGACCTTCCGCTATTGGAATGGCAATCTTTTTGATCAAAGATTTTTGTGAACGGCTGTCTTCAATAATTTTATCGACAATCAATTCGTACCCATGTGCTGGTTCGGAATTCGGATATTTCTCCAGATAAGATTGCCCTGCTGCAGTGCAATACGGCATTTTAGGATCAATTGGAATCCGACCTAAGTAGTGTACGTTGAAGATAATTGACTCTCTAAACATTCCTTCACTGGTTTTGTCGCATTTTTGACAAAATAAACCGCTCTTATTTTCTACGAAACCCAGAATAGAATTTTGGGCCTTTTCATATAAATTAATCAATTCTGTGAGTTGTTTTCTGGCATGAGGCAGATATTCGTCCTTGGGAGCTGAAACGAAAATGACTTTGGCATCATGGATCGCATTGGCCACGGCGAGCGGTTCATCACCCGCACCTGATATGGAAACGATGACAAGATAATCCAAATCTCCCCAATTTACGTCAGCAATGAACTGTCGAATAACATGGCTTTTCAAGTCTCCTCGCCAGATCACGTTGTGGTTCACATCCTTCAAAATGGATTTAATCGATATCACTTTTAGATAATCTGAATAGGATTCGGGAACAAATTGCTTTTTTTCATCAGTTTCATAAATTCCCTTTAGCCCGAGCATATTGGAAACATTTGTGCCTTGCAGATCGAGATCAATCAGACCTACTTTCACTTTTCTTTTTGAAAGGGCAACTGCTAAATTGGCGGCAAGGCTTGTTTTCCCGACGCCCCGTTTGTTACTCGTAACGATGTACTTATGCTGGATTAAGGACGGGGTATCGTGAATGGCCCGGTCTTTTTCAGCCGCCTTCGAATCCATATTATTTCGATTTGGAGGATCGAAATCCTTGGATAAGTTACCCATAACACACCTCCTGCATATAATTATCAAATAACTATTGTGATGTCTCTTTCTAATGCATGATATGTGCCACAAGAAAACAGATTATGGTTATAGCTTTGAATATATCTGTCCTATGCTTTTGGACCATGCGCCATATTCCTTTTTTGGCTGTAAAACCAATAAGTATTTCAAGCCGGCCGATACTAAAAACATCACCTTAATCATTATTTTTTTGTTAGGACTATCCGTGTTAGTCCTTTTGATTTCGAAATTTTGCGAAAAGAAATTTCGAAATTTCTCTAAATTTGACTTCCCAGAAGAATTAATCACAGGTGGCAAAGATATTAACTGTTTGGATTTTTATTGTTTTCCCAGATAATGATTTGGTGGCATGATCCATGCAAATCAGGAAGTTAGGTTGTGGTTTCGCAAAACTTCAGTTGTTATGGAGTTTGAAGAATCTCTACTTGGTTATTAATTCTGGACACATAAGGAGGAAGGTGCTCATGAAAAAGATAATGATAGCAGTGGACGATTCAATGCATTCTAAAAATGCCGTTGATTACGCTGCGCACATTTCGGTTTGGGTAAAAAATATAAGTTATGTTCTTTTTCACGTACAACCGATGCTTTCCCAGTACCTCGAAGATGAAGCCAGAACAGACTTTAAATCCCTTAACCAATTAAACCGGATCAAGGCGAAAAATACAGAAGCATCTCACCAGCTGCTCGAGCAATATAAGTCGCAAATGGCACAAACGGGCATCGATGAAAGCCAAATACAAATCGTCACCCATGCGGCACACCTTGGTACTGCAAAGGATATTATTGAATATGCCTTAAAGGAACAATATGATGCTCTTGTCCTGGGCAGACGGGGTGTTTCAGGCATAATAAAATATTATATGGGGAGTGTGTCATCCAATATCGTACACAATTCTAGAGTTACTCCCATTTGGGTTGTCGGCAGCGCTGTAACCCCCGCCAAAATCTTGGTACCTGTAGATGGATCGGAATGCAGTCTTCGAGCCATTGATCATGTGGCTTATATCGTCAGCGATCATTCCGATATTTGCCTGACCTTTTTGCATGTCCAACCCCAACTCAAAGATTTCTGTAAGATTGATTTTGAGACAAAAGAAGCGGATGCTTTTGAAGACCTGATCATAAAAAGCAATCAAAACTGCATCGACAACTTTTATGCTTTCGCTCTAAAGAAATTAAGAGAATTCGGAATAAAAAAAGATCGGATAGAAATCAAAACGGTCACAAGTCTCTTAAATATTGGCAGCCCTATCGTGGATGAAGTGAAAACCAGAAACTTCGATACGGTAGTGATGGGACGCAGCGGTATTAACAAGAGTTTTTTTACGGGAAGTGTTACAAATTATGTATTGAATCACATATCAAATGCCGCCATCTGGATTGTCCCATAACAGTGGCTGATGTAAAAACTAAAGAGACATATCAAAGAAGCTCGAGGCAGATTAATGGATAACCAGAGATTACGAATTGGTTTTATTGCGACACGATTGTCGGGAACGGACGGTGTTTCCCTCGAGACCAATAAGTGGGTGAATATTTTGCAAGGGTTGAAACATGAATGTTTTTGTTTCTGTGGAGAATCTGACTGGCCGGAAGAGCGCGTGCATATGGTCCCAGAAGCGCATATGAGACATCCAGAAATCTTAAAAATCGATGAAACGCTTTTCAAAGATAAAAAACGCTCCGGAGATACCGGCCGAGTAGTTCATAAACTTAAGAAACACTTAAAGGCTGGTCTGTATCGGTTTGTGGAGAGGTTTGATGTGAATCTTCTAATAGTAGAAAACGCAATGTCTTTGCCCATGAATGTGCCTTTGGGAATTGCACTTGCTGAATTCATAGGTGAAACATCGATGAATACAATTGCCCATCATCATGATTTC
>JARRRC010000361.1:0-3212 GCA_037381105.1 Desulfobacterales bacterium | reverse complement strand
GAATGATTTTAATATCGGTCCGCAATACTTTACAATCATTAGGGGTTATGCCATAATGCCGCCGCGCTATCATTTTGAAAGCAAAGCAAGATCCCGTTGATCGGAGTGGCTGTGATGAGAGGCTTCTACGGTAAATATTTAAACGTTGACCTGACCGAAGAAAAATATGAAATTGTTTCGATAAGCGATAGAATACTATCGCAATATCTGGGTGGGAAAGGTCTGGGGTCCTACCTTCTTTATACTTTAAATCCCCCGGGTGTTGACCCACTGTCTCCGGACAATTGCCTGATTTTTGCCACCGGGCCCATTACCAACAGCAGGATATGGGGATCGAGCCGGTACGGCGTCTTTACAAAGTCCCCCCAGACCGGTTTTTATTCCGAATCCTATGCCGGCGGAAAAGTTCCGGAAGCTATTGATTCTTCAGGATTTGACGCCATTGTCATAACCGGCAGAAGCAAACGTCCCACGGTGATTCTTGTACATCCCGCGGGTGCTGAATTTTTTGATGCCGCAGACATATGGGGAATGCACACCTATGAAACCGAAGATACCATGAACCGAAGGTTCGGTACCGCCAGTTTCGGGCGGGAGAGGCCAGGCGCCGTTGTCATCGGTCCTGCCGGTGAAAACCGTATTCGATTTGCAGTGATCGAAAATGATTACTGGCGATCGGCAGGAAGAACAGGGGTCGGAGCGGTGATGGGATCGAAGCATCTCAAGGCTGTTGTGTTTAAAGGCGATAAAAGGCGCCTTCTTTTCGATAGGGAAAAGGTGAAGGCCTTTTCAAAAAAGATTGCCGATGAATCGAGAAAACATCCGGTGGCCAAGGCATACAAAAAAATGGGGACGCCCATGATGGTGAAAACCATGAATCAGGTCCGTGCGTTTCCGACAAAATACTGGTCTGAAGGGTTTTTCGATCGATGGGAAAACATCAGTGCCGAGACCCTGCACACGCAGTGTCGTGTTCAGCCGCGAGCATGTGCAAAATGCTTTATCGCATGCGGCCGGATGACTACGGTGTTAACAGGCCGCCATGCCGGTCTAAAGATCGAAGGGCCCGAATACGAGACCATATTCGCTTTTGGCGGGCTTTGCATGATCGACAGCATCGAGGAAATCGCGTATTTGAACGATGTTTGTGACCGTCTGGGCATGGATACCATATCGGCCGGGAACCTCTGCGGTTTGACCATTGAATCTGCCCGAAGGAAGAAAATCGATGTTAAGATCGATTACGGCGATGTAGATGCCATTGCCGAATTGCTCAAAAATATTGCAAACCGGCAGGGTATCGGTGACATCTTGGCTCGGGGAATTAAGCATGCGGCAAAGGTTTGGGATATGGAAGATACGGCGGTGCACGTGAAAGGTCTCGAACCGCCGGGTTACGATCCCAGGGTGCTGAAAGGCAGCGGATTGGCATTTGCCGTTTCGGACCGGGGCGCCTGTCATTTGAGAGCCACGTTTCACAATCCCGAGTTAAAAGGGATGATCGACCCTGAAATTATAAAAGGCAAAGCCGAACTTTTGATCGATTTCGAAGACCGTCTGATCCTTATGGACACGCTGATTTTATGCCGGTTTTTTAGAGATATCTACCCATGGGAACGGATGGGGCAGATCATAGAGATGACCACCGGTTTAAAGGCGGACAAAGCAGCGCTGCGGAAAATTGCTTCCGGGATCTCTTCTCTGACGCGCTCTTTTAACCTCCGGGAAGGTCTCAAGCCGGAAGATGACCGCCTTCCCCGGCGCTTTTACAAAGAAATGCTTAAATCAGGACACGTAGTCAAAGAAAAAGATCTTGAGGCGATGCTGGAAGATTACTACTCGCTGCGCGGCTGGGATAAAAACGGAGTCCCGGAGGTAAAACCGGCCGACAATTTTATTGAAAAACATAAGGAAATGTTTTAAGGTGCTATATCTATTTTTGATCGAGGATTTTATCAATTGTAAACCCTGCTTTAATCATTTGAATGAGACCCGAAAATAACCCACCATCAGAGACCTCAGGATTTTTACGCCAATTCGTTCGTTCAATTTTCCCTGATCCCCTAATCCCAAAATCAGACACGGAACGTAAACGCTACCTGTTAAAGAATCTCATTTTGCATTTTAGGCCTCGTACTGTTCCGGAAAAAACGCTGAAATTTTCCCTCACTTGGGGGTTGGGCGGAATGGCGGCCGTGCTCATATTTTTACAGCTTGGAACAGGCCTGTTATTAAAGTTTGTTTACGTACCAACGCCATTGGGCGCTTATAAATCGATCCTGGTGCTAAACAACGAGGTGATGTTCGGACTGCTGGTTCGAAACATTCACCACTGGTGTGCCAATTTTCTGGTGTTGATCGCATTTCTGCACATGCTGCGGGTATTTTTTACCGGTGCCTTTCATCCGCCGCGCCAGTTTACGTGGATTATCGGATTGGGGTTGCTTGGTCTGGTGTTAACCGCCAATTTTACCGGCTATCTGTTACCATACGATCAACTGGCCTACTGGGCGGTGACCGTCTCTACCGGTATGCTCGGATACATTCCTGTGGCAGGCAGTCTATTGCAAGAAATAATTCGTGGTGGTAATGAGATCGGTCCGGCCACACTGAATATGTTTTTTGCCATACACACGGCTATTGTTCCGGTGGGGCTGATCATACTGATGGCTTTTCATTTTTGGAGAATCCGAAAATCAGGCGGACTGGTCATCCCCAGGGCGCCGGGAGAAAAGATTGAAGAAAAATCGATTCGCGTATCGACCGTTCCTCATTTGCTTCTCCGTGAGTTGGTGACGGCTTTGGTTCTTATCGCTGTTGTAATGGTGGTGTCGGTTTCTTTTGATGTACCTTTGGGAAATTCAGCAAATCCCGGTCTGAGCCCTAATCCCACCAAAGCGCCATGGTATTTTGCCGGGCTTCAAGAACTTTTGCTTCACCTTCATCCCCTGTTTTCGGTGTTTATTATTCCGTTGATTTTGGCTGCTGCACTGATGGGGATACCCTATTTGAAATACGAAACCAATACCGAGGGTATCTGGTTTGTGTCTCTAAAAGGGCGAAGGATTGCTCTGATCTCTTCTCTTATTGCAATAGTCGCTGTGCCCGCGGGAATTCTGGTGAACGAGTATCTTATTGACTTTGCTGGCGGTCTGCATGGTGTTCCCGCAGTTATCGGCAACGGACTTATCCCTTTTGCACTCATCTGTTTG
>JARRRC010000360.1:0-3221 GCA_037381105.1 Desulfobacterales bacterium | reverse complement strand
TTTTCGGGTCCATAATTCCGATCCTGTTCCGCGTATGTTGTTAAAAGGGATGTTCAAAGGCGATGCATCGCTCAGATAAAGGTCATTCGCCTCTGATTTCCGCAGAAGCTCGCGTGTGGGATCATCCACGCAGGTGACTTCGGGTACCAGCAAAAACGGAGAGGCCCATCCTGTTGAATCCATACCGAAATCTTTCATGAGTCTTAAAACTTCGCCATGATTGCCGATGCCGCCCTGTACGGTGATCAGCGGATGAATTTTCATTGCGGATTCGGGATATTTCCACCCCATTTTTTTATAGTATTTTAGTATCAGCGGTCTAAATTCCGCAGCCAGATGGTCGCGGTTTTCCTTAAATTCCTTTAAAAGCTTCGGCAGTAAAATTCCATTGGAAGGGAAGGCGTGACCACCGCAATTTAAACCGGATTCGATTCGGAATTCATAAACTTCGAGCCCTTTTTGGGCCAAAAATTTACCTTGAATTAAAGCGGATCGAAAATCACTGACTTTGAGGATAATTCGTTTTTTGATCCGGCCCATCTTGTCTCTGTAAAAGTCACGGAATTTGGCCATATAACTATACAGATGCCGGTTAAATCCTGCTGAGAATACAATTGAAGACTGCAGGCAACTGTTGGCGTATCCTCTGAGCCCTGCCTTGGCATCCGTGAATTCTTCACCAAGCGGATCGCCGTTTTTGGAATAATGAATCCGATCTAAATGGACCATAATGTTGACGTCGATGGATCCGGGTTTCATATGGTTTGTCAGATCTTTTTCAAGCGCATTTTTTTCGGTGCCGGCTCTCATTTTAAGCAGTGTGTTATATTTTTGCTTTAGTATCGAATTTTCGGGCAACAGTTCAAAATATTTCTGCTTGTTATTGTTTTCAAAAAAGGGCTGTTCTTTTATTTCTTGCATCTTTTTTCGGACAATTTCATGAACCGTATCGAGATACGCCGAAATTCGTTTGGCACGGCCGTCTGTTTCGTCTTTTGATATCTTGTGGTACACAAGACCGTATTTTAAAGCATAATATTTACGGATTTTTTCAAGAAGAAGATCATCGACAAGGGATATAACGGATGAAATGCCGAAAGGGGCAACACGGATAGGGGTGTCTGCGGAATGGCCAATCCCCATAACAGGGATGTGAAAACTGTGAATGGAATCTATCATTTAACTAAATTTCCAATTTTCTACCAGCGCATCAACATGGAGCCGCAAGTCAGCCCTGCGCCAAAGGCGTCCAACAGGATCGTTTGGCCGCTTTTAATTCTTCCGTCTCTATTGGCTTCGTCCAGCACCGTGGCAATTGTTGCAGCTGAAGTATTACCGTATCGGCCGACATTCACGAGAACTTTTTCCATTGGCAATTCGAGACGGTTGGCGACGGCTTCTATGATCCGAAGGTTGGCCTGGTGTGGAACAAACCAATCGATATCATCGGTGGTCATTTGATTCTTCTTTAAAATGCTAATGGCAAAATCGGCCAGTGTCTTTATGGCAACTTTGAAAATTTCCTTTCCTTTCATCTTTATTTTATGAAGTTTCTGGGTGTATCGCTCTGGGGTCAACTCCATATTGGATCCGCCGGCAGGGACATAAAGAAGATCCCACAAATGCCCGTCAGAGCGAAAATGGCTGTCAAGAATTCGACGGCTGGAATTCCAGGGGACCCGCTCAATCACAGCCGCTCCCGCACCGTCTCCGAATAAAATACAGGAATTTCGGTCCTCCCAGTTAATAATGGGATTTAAAACTTCGGCACCCACAACCAAGGCTGTTTTCACCTGCCCGCTTTGAATGAATTTTTCAGCCGTCGCCAGTCCATAAATGAATCCCGAACACGCGGCATTAATATCCATGGCCCAGGCTTTATCGGCGTTTATTTTATGTTGAAGCCAGCAAGCGGAGGATGGCAGCGGCGTGTCGGGTGTGCAGGTGGCATAAACAATCTGATCGATATTATCCGGCGTCTTTCCGGCCATTTCCAAGGCATTTTTCGCAGCTATCGATCCAAGAGAGGAATTGTGTTCCGCGGGGTTGTTGACATCTGAAATCCGCCGCTCGCAAATTCCTGTTCTTTCCCTGATCCATAGATCGCTGGTTTCAACGCCCAACTCAGCCAGTTTATGAACGACTTGGTTGTTACAAAAGCGTTTTTCGGGGAAGGCCGATCCGGTTCCCGTGATTCTTGCTGCATAATCCATAAGAAATAATTTTTTGGGTAATTTTTAAAGAACAATGTGTTTAAAATATTCTACCCGAAAGATGATATACAAAACATTTCTATGATATTTCAAGTCTTATTCTTGATACTCCGTCAGTTAAACAAATTTTGGGTTCAGGCCTCGTCATTTAAGATGCGATTTAAGAATCAGTGTTGCATTCGTACCGCCAAAGCCAAAGGAATTGGTCATTGCCGCCTTAACATTAACTTTTCTCGAGATGTTCGGCACATAATCGAGATCGCATTCATCATCCGGATGATCAAGATTGATCGTCGGCGGAATTATTCCTTCTGAAATGGTCAATGCCGTGAACACGGTTTCGATTCCACCGGCGCCGCCCAGCAGGTGACCTGTCATGGATTTGGTGGAGCTGATGGCAATGGAAAATGCTTTCTCTTTGAAAACGGACTTGATGGCTTTGGTTTCGTATACATCGTTGAGCGGTGTTGATGTTCCATGGGCGTTGATGTAATCGACTGCGTCACCGGTCATTTGTGCATCCGCAAGTGCGGCGGCCATGCATCGGGCGGCGCCTTCACCATCCGGCGAGGGAGCCGCCATATGAAATCCGTCTCCGCTCATGCCATACCCGCAGATTTCAGCATAAATACGGGCGCCTCTTTCCAATGCGGAATCGAGTGTTTCCAGAATCAGTATCCCGCTTCCTTCACCGATAACAAAGCCGTCCCGATCGCGATCAAATGGACGGGATGCCCTTTCAGGGTCGTCATTCCGAGTGGACAGCGCCTTCATGGCATTGAAGCCGGCAACGCTTGTCGGCGTGATGACTGCCTCCACTCCACCGGTGATCATGGCATCCGCCGCACCTCTTTTGATGATTTTGTAGGCGTCGCCGATCGCGTGGGTTCCGGAAGCGCAGGCGGTGGCAATGGAAGAATTGGGTCCTTTTGCTCCCAGATAAATTGAGATCATTCCAGGCGCCATGTTCCCGATCATCATCGGGATAAAAAACGGGGTTACCCGTTG
>JARRRC010000359.1:0-3223 GCA_037381105.1 Desulfobacterales bacterium | reverse complement strand
GCTGGCGAAACAGCCGGCATGCCCGGATGACGGTTCAAGGGGCATTGGCCGTAAAAGGCAGGGCACGCAAAGTATCCGGTAAAACGTTCCCGAAAGACCTGATGACGGTTGCCGTTGGATGCGCGGAATGCCATACACAACGACCCGATACCCATGCGGACACCTTTGAGCACAACGGATACGAGGTTCATGTGGTGGTCAGCCCCCGGGATTGCGCGACTTGCCATGCCGAGGAAGCGGGTCAATACTCGAAAAACATCATGGCCCATGCCTATAACAACCTGGCGGCCAATCCTGTTTATCAACTGCTTCAGAACAGTATCCTCGGATCAATGGCGCCTGCCGATGCAATAAAGGACAATGAGAGTGTTAAACCTCCCAATGACGCCACAAAGGCCGAAGCCTGTTATTACTGTCACGGCACCCAATTGTCGGTTAAAGGCTATGAAACCAGAAACACGGATCTGGCCGGCGAATTGGAGTTCCCCATTATTGAGGGTTGGCCCAATCAGGGCGTCGGCCGGATCAATCCGGACAATTCCAAGGGATCGTGTTCCGCGTGTCACACGCGCCATGCATTTTCAATTAAAATGGCCAGAAAACCTTACACGTGCAAGGAATGTCACATCGGCCCGGACGTGCCGGCGTTTAAAGTGTATTCGGCCAGCAAACACGGGAATATTTTTTCCAGCATGAAGGCGTCATGGAACTTTGATGCCGTTCCCTGGACCATCGGCAGGGATTTTACCGCGCCGACCTGTGCCGTCTGCCATGTGAGCCTGCTGGTCAACACGGATGGGGAGGTGGTGGCCGAGCGCACCCACCAGATGAACGGCCGAATACCGTGGCGGATTTTCGGACTGATATATGCCCATCCCCATCCAAAAGAACCGGATACCACAAAAATTCGAAACAAAGACGGTCAAACCCTGCCCACCACATTTGACGGCGGATTTGCTTCGGAATATCTCATTACAAAAAAAGAAATGGATGCGCGACAAAACACCATGCAGGCCGTATGTCTGGGCTGTCACAGTACTTCCTGGGTCATTGGTCAGTGGAACCGCTTTGAAAACAGCATTTACGAAACCAACGCAAAGACATTGAGTGCAACAAAGATCATGACCGAAATATGGCGGTCGAACCTGGCTGATTTTAAATGGGACTCGAAAAGCCCTAAAGGAAATCCATTTGACGAAGCCATCGAAAGGAAATGGAGCCGGACCTGGCTCATTTACGGCAATCATATCCGGTTTGCTTCAGCCATGGGATGCGGCGGGGATTACGGAGTGTTTGCCGAGGGGCGCTATGAGTTGTCCAATACCATTTTTGAAATGGCAGATTGGCTTAAATTGAGAAAATGGGTATATCTGAATAAATTTTAACCGTGATTTGTGTCCATCCATAAATGAAACGGAAGTAAATTGAAGAGTCGGGGTGTTTTTCCAAACAGCCGCTAAATAAAAAAACAAATGTCCCATTCTCACAATATTCAGGATGACCGGATTCAGCAATTGAACGATTTTGAAATCCGTTTCGACGCCGATTACGTCTTGTACTGGATGCAGCAGTCCCAGCGGGCAGAATACAATCATGCGCTGGAATATGCGGTGCATCAGGCCAATGACCTCGGGCTTGGCGTTGTGGCGGCATTCGGCCTAACGGACGATTATCCGGAAGCCAATTTACGTCACTTTACATTTATGCTGGAAGGGTTGACGGAAACAAAGGCTTTGCTTGAAAAGCGCGGCATCCAAATGGTGGTTCGCCGGGGAATGCCGCCGGACGTGGCCCTTGAAATGGGGAAAAATGCTGCGATGATCGTCTGTGATTGCGGTTATCTCAAGCATCAAAGATTGTGGAGAGGGCAGGTGGCCCGAAAAGCGGTTTGCAGGGTTGTTCAGGTGGAATCCGACGTGATCGTTCCGGTGAAAACGGTTTCCTTAAAAGCCGAATATGCCGCCCGAACCATCCGGCCCAAGATACAAAAGCATCTTGCGGATTACCTTCTGGAACCAAAACCGGTTAAGGTTCGGCATTCCACCTTGAATCTTTCCCTTGATGGTCTTGATTTAAAACAGCCGGAGTATATTTTAGCATCTTTGAACATTGATCGCAGGGTTGGTGCCGTGACCCGCTTTTTTAAAGGGGGAACTTCCCGGGCCAAAAACATCTTCGGCAATTTTATCCGGTCGCGATTGAAAAACTACGAAAAAAATCACAACCAGCCCCAGACCGACGACATCTCCCACATGAGCATGTATTTGCATTTCGGCCAGATCTCTCCACTCTATCTGGCACTAAGGATCAACAAAGCAAATTATCCTATAGATTCCGCCAAAGCGGCATTTTTGGAAGAACTCATCGTGCGGCGGGAGCTGGCCGCCAACTTCGTTTTTTACCATCAGGACTATGATACTTTCGATTGCCTTCCGGAATGGGCACAAAAGACTCTCGCCGATCATCGAAAGGACCGCCGGCCCTATATCTATACCCGAAGACAATTGGAAAACGCGGAGACCCACGACCCCTATTGGAATGCCGCCATGAAGGAGATGGAATATACCGGATTCATGCACAACACCATGCGCATGTATTGGGGCAAAAAAATTTTGGAATGGTCATCTTCACCGGAATCGGCATTTCGCAACACTTTGGCCATGAATAACAAGTATTTTCTGGACGGGCGGGATCCGAATTCCTATGCCGGTGTGGCGTGGATTTACGGTATGCATGATCGCGCGTGGCCCCAGCGGCCGGTCTACGGCAAAGTTCGCTGTATGACGGCCTCGGGATTGGAGCGCAAGTGTGATATCCGAGGATATGTGTCAAAGGTCGAGGGCTATGTCAAAAAGCATGAAGAGGCTTTTTAATTTTATATTACCTGGACAGGTTTTATTTCAATACAATAGATCGCTGGAGTTAGACAACAGGAGGGATGTATGAAGGAGCGCTATACGAATCCGTATGTTATCGGTGTTTTTTTGGGGCTGATCCTGCTCTTTTGTTTTTACACCATGGGCAGGGGTTTGGGTTCTTCGGCCTCGTTTGCCCGGATCGCCACCGCCGGTATCAGCCTGGTGGCGCCGGAACATGCCAAAGCCAATGCATATCTTTCTAATTACCTTAAAGGGGGGAAGTCACCCCTGATGGCCTTTTTGGTTTTTCTAACGTGAGGTGCTGCTCTCGGCGGTCTGTTTTCAGCCTTTATCAGCAATCGGAT
>JARRRC010000358.1:0-3230 GCA_037381105.1 Desulfobacterales bacterium | reverse complement strand
GGTATCCGTTGGATATTCTTTTAAAAATCCTTTGATTTCTTTCTCGCACGCCGAAGCGTTTCCCGGATACCAACTCCCGGAAAACATGGATTTTCTCACTTTCATATGGCACCTCCTTTCCCATGCTATAATTTCGCACAGGTAAATGAAGATGTCCAATATTTTTGAAATAAACCAGTTGATACTATCTGAACTGTGAGTTATTTTAAGAGAAAAATCGACAAACTAAAATTGACAAATGTAATGAGAAGACAAAAAATTAAGGAAAATAAGAAGTTAAGAAGGATAGAAAACCAGAAGTTTGGAAATCAAGAAAAATGTGCCGACCTTCAGATCTTCCTGCCTTCTCACCGTCTTATTTTTCAATACAGGAGGTTTGAAGTGCCTATCTACGAATATCAATGTGAAAAGTGCTGTCACTGTTTTGAGATACTGGTTTTTAGCAGTGATGATGAAGAGATAAGTTGCCCGGAATGCGGTGATCACTGGGTTAAGCGGCTTCTGAGTTCATCCTGCTTTATCGGAAGTTCCGGCGATAAAGGCTGCAGCAATAATGCGCCGAAAGGTTTTTCATGAGCGAGCTAACCTTTTTGCGGCGGTCTGCTGCAAATTCTCTCAGGCATTTTTCTTGACAGGTTCATCAAGTGGTGTTAACAGATTTTTGAAAATACAGGCACGTAGCTCAGGGGGAGAGCGCTACCTTGACACGGTAGAGGTCGTTGGTTCAAATCCAATCGTGCCTACCATAAAACCAAAAGGCTTACAATTTTAAGTTGCAAGCCTTTTTTATTGTATTTTACGACCACGCTGCTGCATCCGCCAATGCACAGAAAACTGTGCACTACTGCCCTGTTTTCTGTGCATCGAAGATTTCATTCCCTGTTTCTCCTTTGTTGTGAACCCTTCCGAGACATGCCGTTTTTTGGGAATCGGTACACGATTACCAATTGGGATTATTGAAAATATATTGTCAATAGTTTCCTGGGCCCATTGATTTTATTAAATAATAAGCGATCCTAATGAAATGGCATGAAACTTGATGGCGTGTAGGTGAATGACTGGTTTTACCGTAATTGTCCGCAGGCATCATGTTCACCCAAGCAATCTTCAAAAAAATATAAAAATTGCGGCATTCAGGGCAAAGATTCATAAAAGAGTGACGGTCCATGCATTACGCCATAGTTTTGCTACTCATTTGCTCGAAAATGGACAAGATGTCCGGACAATTCAAGATTTACTCGGTCATTCGAGTCTCCAAACGACTATGATATACACGCATGTTATGAGCCAAAACAGGTTTGGGATCATCAGCCCGTTGGATTAGAGGTGTCTCAAATTTTTCGATTATTAAATCATGTCGAATCGGCATAACCACTACATTTAAAGATAAAGTTGAAAGAATTACATTTTTGTTATACATGGAATTGTCTGGATATTTCTAAGCATCTAATAAGATTGATTTTACGAAATTGACTCATTTTCATAATTAGTACAAAAATGTCTCACATTCGGCTTTTTAGATGAAAAAGACGATTCTACATAATATATAATGTTAAGCTTTAGGATGATTATGCCATTACAGTATTCAATCATTTCTATATGTGTAATAATTTTCTCTGTTCCTTTAGGATTTTATTTAAATGCTTTAATAGGTTCTGAAAACGCCTTTTTTATGGGTTCAGTTATAATTGGGACTATGTTTGCTGCAGTTGGCATTATATTTAGATTCATAAATTACAAGGTTTCAGAAGCTTATTTGAACATTTCAAAGGTTACTGATGGCATACTTTTCAAAAGCAAATTTTTTTCTAAACCACGACTTCAATTTTCGATTGGCGAATTCACATGCGAACTAACTTATAAATACGGGAGTCAATATACACCTTCGTGTACCTATATTCATGCCAGACTGGATAGCAATTATAAATTCAGAGTTTATCGTGACGGTCTTGTTACTAAGGACCTAAAGAAACTGAATTTAGATTTGCCAGACTCTCAAATAGGCGATGATGATTTTGACAAATTCTTTATTGTTGAAACAAGAAATGCAGAATTAACAAGATCTATTTTTTCGGAAAACGTCCTGTTACACATCAGAGAAATAAAAAAATATATATCCGAAATAAAGCTTGATGATGGCTATTTGGTCTATTCATTAGTTGGGATATATTTCCAGGATAATAGATATATACATTTATTTGAATCGTTTAAGGGTATAGTACAAAATTATTCCTCATATGGAGCGGGAAAAGCTTAACAATTTGCTGCACGGGAGCGCAAGCAGCCGCGCCCCGTGAGCAAGACGTTCTACGTCAACAAAAGGGATAACAATTATTATGCCTGCCAAATCGAAAGATCTCATTCCAGAAAAGCGGATATTGAAAATAATAATGGTGATTCGCGGGGAGAATGTGATTTTGGACGCCGATCTGGCCAAACTATATGGTGTAGAGACTAGACGCCTAAATGAACAAGTCCGGCGTAACATTGAAAAATTTCCTGATGATTTTATGTTTCAATTGACCAAAGTTGAATTCGAAAACTTGAAATCGCAAATTGCGACATCAAGTTCCGGTTGGGGTGGCCGACGAAAGATCCCATTTGTTTTCACGGAACACGGAGCCTTACAAGCGGCAAATGTGCTGAATTCATCGCAGGCAAATAAAATGAGTGTCTTTATTGTCCGGACATTTGTTCGACTTCGTGAAATGGCTCTGACAAATGAAAAGCTATCAAGAAAAGTAGATCAGCTTGAAAAACGCGTGAGCGATCATGACGAGATATTGATTGGATTAGTCCGGGAGATTCGCAAGCTTATTGATGCCCCAAAACCCAAAGGGAAAACCCGTTCGATGGGTTTTATAGAATCGAACAGATCAGAAAAATAAAATGAATTCGTAGAACATTCTGCTGGTAAGGACGCGCAAAAAAACGCGCGCCTCACAGCAGCTCCGTTATGGTCATAATTGGTAGAGATATAAAATTGAGACTGTTACTAGTAATTTTAAGCGTAATCATATTATTTCCTGATACTTCTTATGCACATGTAACAAGATTTTTCGACGGTTTTGCGATAGTGAGCCCTTTTATTATCGTAGTCGTAAATTTTTTTAAATTTCTAATTATAGCTCAATTTAATTCACACAATAATACCAAAAAATTGTTTAATTTAATCTTATCTGTAGCAGCTGCTGAAATATTTTTAGTCTTTGTTGTTTATTGTCTAGTAT
>JARRRC010000357.1:0-4436 GCA_037381105.1 Desulfobacterales bacterium | reverse complement strand
ATTTCATTACTTTTTTGCAGGCAGCCCAGCTGGGCCTGATCCCCGTTGAAAAGCTGGTGCCTCAACTCGCTGCTATACTGCTTGTTTTTATCCTTTATGCCTTTGCTTGGCTGTATTCAAGGAACCTCAAGGCGATATCTCATTGATGGGGATGTAACAGCACTCATACTTTGATAAAAATAGAAATCTCTAAAGGTTAAGGTTTAATTTTATCATTTGTGACTCAGGAAGGGGTGGTTAATTCGGGCCACAACCTTCCTCTGGAAGTATCACAATAAGAGATGAGGTGAACCATGTATGCTTTGATTTATGACGAGTTCGAACCCGAAAAAAGGGAGAAACGGGTCATTTCAACTCACGAGAACAGGAAAGAGGCGGAACAAGCCCTGGACAAAAGGCAGCAGGAGCTGGGCAAGCGTGTCTGGGAATGCAATACGCGGATCGTTTGGATCACGAAGGGCGAGTTTCATGAGGGGGATCAGATCACGCCTGATTCCTTCGAAACATGGGGCCCTGACGAAGAAATTCCTGCCAGCGATAAAGTTCCTGATGGAGATTAGTGTAAGCTTAAAAAGGTGCCAGACCCGCACATTTGAAAAATCATGACGCTATAAAAGGTGTGTAGCCCTGACCCTTGCTGGTTTCTCAGGAAAAACCTGTATCTGGAGGGAGACCTGTGGAAAATAAGAAAGCCGTAGTCGCCTGGACCATGTACGATTTCGCCAATTCCGCCTACACGACCCTGATCGTAACCTTTGTCTACTCCACCTATTTTGTCAAGGCAATCGCCCCCAACGAAATCATCGGCACGGCCCTGTGGTCCCGCGGCGTCACCATCACGGCTCTGACCGTGGCGCTCTTATCCCCTATACTTGGCGCCATGGCCGATGAAGGAGGCTACCGAAAACGCTTTCTGCTGGTCACGACGATTGTGGCCGTTATCGGCTCCGTCATGCTCTACCCGGTCATGCCCGGTCAAACCCTTAAAGCCCTTTTCTGGTTCGTGTTGGGCAATATCGCTTTTGAAATGGGGATGGTCTTTTATAACGCCTATCTCCCTGATATCGCCCCGCCCGATAAGATCGGCCGAATTTCCGGTTATGGCTGGGGCCTCGGCTACATCGGGGGTCTTTTGGCCATGTTTGTGGCCATGATCGGTTTTGTGAATACCCAGACTCCCTGGTTCGGCTTTGCCACAGAAGCCGGTGAAAACATTCGGGCCACAAACCTCCTGGTGGGATGCTGGTTTGCCCTTTTCAGTATCCCCATATTTCTATTCGTTTCCGACAGAAAACCTGAAGTCAAAAAAGGGATGCTGAGGCACCTCAGGCAAACATTTGGGGAACTTGGCACGACATTTCATGAAATCAGAAAGTACCGACAGATCATCAAATTCCTCCTGGCTCGGTTGATCTATAACGACGGTCTCATCACCATTTTTGCCTTTGGCGGCATCTATGCGGCCGGCACCTTTCATTTCACCTTTCAGGAGATCATGATTTTCGGGGTGGTCTTGAACATAGCCGCCGGGCTCGGCGCCCTGGTAATGGGTTTTATGGACGACAAGCTGGGAGGTAAAAAGACCATACAGATCAGCCTGGTCGCCCTTATGGCGGCCTCGATCGCGGCCATTGTTTCACCCAGTAAAATGCTCTTCTGGGCGGCGGGGATCGTCATCGGGATCTTTTCCGGTCCCAACCAGGCGGCCAGCCGATCCCTCATGGGGCGCTTCATCCCCGAGTCAAAGGAAAATCAGTTTTACGGCTTTTTCGCCTTTTCAGGGAAATTTACGGCTTTTATGGGCCCTTTCTTTCTGGGAGTCCTGACCGAGATCTTTGATTCCCAGCGCGCTGGGGTCTCTGTGGTTGTCCTATTCTTTCTCATCGGCTGTCTGATCCTCATGAAAGTGGATGAAAAGGAAGGCATGCTGCTGGCAAAAAAATAAATTGAAAATAATAAGCAATCCCAGACCTGGTAAATGTCTCTATTATTTATTGTGCCCTTTATAATATGTGGGATATGGCTCACTCTCCATATTATTGAATATTTCAAAGAAAGAAATATTTGGAGCTTAGTTACCCTGCCATTCTTTTCATGAGGATTAGTATTCAAATCAATATCAATAGTTAAGACCTTCACGGATGAGTACTTTGGAGGATGGTTGGATTTTTCTATATCATTGTGCTTCTTGGCAGCAGGGATGATTGTCAGGTTTATTATCAGATGGGCTAACAGGGTTAAACTTTCTGAGCCGAAATGACGTCAGTATCCAATAAATCGATTCTGTCAATACTTCTCGCCATGATCTCCGGCGCTTTCGCGGGGTATTTGTTTTTGAAACTTTATGGCATCACTGCTGCGTATTCTGCCGATATAAGAGCTATTGAATGGATCATCATATTACCAAAAAATGACACTAGGCGATAATATATGGAAAAAGCACCTTCAATAATTGGACTGGGTTATGTGATTTACGGCATTCTGGTTATCGTGTTCATCGCTGTTAGACTCGTTACCGGTTTACACCTGGTTGCCGAGAATGCGGAACTGAACTCAATTGCCTTTTCGGATTACATCCCTCTTATTTTTTTAGGAATCATAATGGTTGTTTCTGTTTTTTTGATTTTTCTTCTATCCTTTTTCCTGTTTAAAAGAATAAAAAGGATAATATGCCTGATCCTGTCCGCCTTTTTCCTGATCGGGTTCCCTCTCGGTACCATTCTGGGAATCGCCTCATTTTTTGTCTTAACCAAACCAGAAGTGAAAGAACAATTTAGCAGCTGATTTTCCTTCGCGCCCTTTGTGTCCCCCGTGGTTTGCTTTATGTATTAATTCCGTGTTCTCTGTTTACCCCGTTGAATAAGAAGTCAATTTAACTGGTGGAGTGCCCTCCGTGGGAAATCATTTTGCTTGTAAACTATTTATGTCCATTCGTTTACACCGGTGAATTAGGCTTTACCGACCCACTAAAACGGGGTGTTCACTTGCCCGGCATAGCTTGAAAAGCGAAGCCTGGGTTCGTGGTTCTTTCATGTTTTTCTTCCGATTTGATGGTTTTGGGATTCAACTTTCCATACTATTTTTTGCTATGTAAATGGAGGTGTCAATAGGGTTTTCGCATTTTTATCAGAAGACTTTTCAAATGGAGATCACAGTATAACAATTGATCTAAACGAAAAATTGTAATGAATCTGGAAGCCCTTTACGATCCATGGTTGGAAAATTCCGGGATCCGCACACTTACTCGAATCGGGAAAACTCTTTGATAAACTGGGTTGGAGTGGAGCCCTGAAATCTTTTGAACTCTCTGATAAAATGGGCCTGGTCGTAATATCCCAGTTCCCAAGCCAAACCGGCCATGTCCTGATGAGGCTTGGAATTCAGAACTCTGAGGGTTTTCTGGTGTCGCATTATTCGTCTGAATAATCTGGGAGAAACACCTAGGTATCGCTGGAAGAGTCTCCTTGTGTGCCGCTGGGTGTAACCTTCTAACGTGTTTCCATCCCAATAACCCGTATTACGGCAAATCATGGCGCCTATAGAGAGTACCTGATTAGGAATTCCCCCCGACAGAATCATCCCGCCCTCAAAAAATTGTTCAATGACTTGAACGCGCTCCTCGAAATCTTTGGCGTATACCATCCTCTCCAAAAGTCTTTCCGAATCTCCGGGAAATAATTCATCCAGAGGAAGAGATTTGTCGGTAAGCTCTATAGCGGGTACTGGATGAAAAATATGGCCCATGCCAGGCCAGAACAGAACAACAAAATAATCGCAACCCAGAGTCACATATTCCGCTTCACGCGGTAGAGTGGGGGTTCCGACAAGAAAGACGTTGGGATTAAGATCATCGAAGCGAAAGACGATAGCTGTGTTTCCTGTTGGATAGATTGTCCGGTACTGGTTATTTTCCCGCACATGCACTTGGTGATAATAGGATACGATATTTTTGTATTTATCGGAAGGCAGACGCGCTTGGAACTTCCACCTGCCGCCGTGATGGTATGGTTGAATGGCATAATGGAGACGGCCTCTTTCACCGGCAGGGTTCACATCCAGGATTGACAAATATTTCGATTTCATTCCCACGAGTTATGATTTTTTGTGGTTTTCCAAAAAATATTTTTTCAAAAAACCAGTGAAAGAAAACGAAGAGTATCCCCAGTTGAATCACGACTAGATTTTTCCATGTTAGCATTGCCGGATACAGGTCGTCAACAAAGTGTTGGGCATGAATTTTTATCGATTCACAAAGCCGCCCTTGATGGACCCGATCATAAAATGTCCGTTTTGTACAATACTTTTTTTCTATTTAATCCTAATCTCACCCTTATCTTTATGAGAGGATGCACCCGCCTGTAGGGAGGTAGGATACCTCAAAACCTTGTGATATGGGAGCATGCAAAAGGTTAAATAAATTGCGAAAATTTAATCAT
>JARRRC010000356.1:0-3263 GCA_037381105.1 Desulfobacterales bacterium | reverse complement strand
GAGCTGCAATTTTATTCGACATCTTTTGCCTGTATGATCTGTCGGTGGTGAGCGCGTCATAAACGTCCGCTACCGATAGAATTCTTGCAAGAAGCGGGATTTCTTCACCCTTAAGCCCGTCCGGATACCCCCTTCCATCGAATCTTTCATGATGGTGTCTTATAATATCCTGTTCATCTGTCCACATGCCAAGATGCCCGATAATATTGCTTCCAATTACCGGATGCTTTTTAATGATCTCATATTCATCATCGGTGAGCTGGCCCGGCTTTAATAATATGCTGTCCGGGATGCCGATCTTTCCGATATCATGCAGATTGCCGGAAATGTCGAGCTTGGCGATTTCCTCTTGTGAACAACCGATTTCTCTTGCGATCGACATGGCATATCCGGAGACACTTGCCGAATGCCGTTTTGTATATGGATCTCTTGCTTCGATCGTTTCTACAAAAGCATAAAGTGTTGAGAATAGATTTTCGTAAATATTTTCATATAGTGCCAGATTTTCGATGGAAAAAGATGCCTTTTCCAATAAAAAATTTAAAAAATAGATGTCTTTTTCACTAAAACATTTATCATTATTATTAATAATTGATGTCAGAATGCCGAAAACTCTGGATCGAATCTTAAGCGGAATAGCAATAATATTTCCTTCTCCGCTTTTTCTTTTTATATGATAAGGTATGCCGTCGGCAGCAATCCTTTCAGCCAACTCTCTTTCTATTATTTCTGCAATATCCTTTTTCTTGTATCCGTCTTTATAAAAAGATGTGATAATCTCATAATTTTTCATTTCTTGTGTGAAAAAGCAGAAATGTGACTCATCACATGGTGTAATTTTACCTGATAAATCGACCAATTTCTTAAAAATATCACGGCTGTTTTTTGCCTGATCCATATCCTGAAGAATTAGATTAATGGTTTTGATCTCTCTTATTTTCCGTTTAAGCTCATTATTAACTTTAATAAGTTTTTTGCTCTTCTCGACCTCTTCTTTTAACAATATATTTTCAACAAAGGTCGATCTTTCAGATATTACCTTTGAAATCGTCGGAATGATCTGTTCCATGTTGAATGGTTTTGTGATGAAATCGACAACACCGTTTTTTAAGGTTTCTATGGCAATATCCATGGAAGGATAGCCGGTCATAACAACCACCGGAATGGTGTTGTCATATTGATAAATTTTTCTGGCGAGCTCAAGGCCGTCCAACCCGGGCATGGCCAAATCTGTAAAACAACAGTTGATTTGATCCGACTTGACGATCTCAAAGGCTTCAAGACCGTTGCTCGCGGTTAAAAGCGTATAATTGTGCGCAGACTCAAAATACTTTTTAAAAATATCCAGAATACACACTTCATCATCAACAACAAGTATTTTTAAGTTTTCATTCATTGATGGTTCTATTCTCTTACTCTTCGGAATTCATCATTTTAAGAAGATTATGCTTGAAAGCCCTATACTCACTTTCACTAAGACTGCCGTTTTCTCTGAGCGTGGATAGGGCCTGCAACTGGTCTACGGTGTGGTTTGAAGATGAACTGTTGTTGTAAAGATAGTGAAGACTCGGCATATTTGAAGAGAAAAAGTTGATGCTCGATATTTTTTTGTCCGTTCTTTTCTCCTGCCTTAAAAGCATCAATTGCTGGTAGGTATCCTGAATTTCTTTTAACAATTTTTTGTTTTCTCTGAATAGTTTTATTCTTTCAATGGCATTATCCGTCACAATCCTTATCTCTTCAAGTTTACAAGGCTTTCTGATATAGTCATAAGCGCCTTCCTTGACCGCCATTATAGCGGTTTCCAATGATGCGTAACCGGTAATGATTATTACAAGAACATCCGGGTTTTCTTTTTTAGCATATTTTAAAACGTCGGAACCGCCGATTTTTGGCATCACCAAATCAACAATGATCAGGTCATACTGTTTGTGTTGAATGTGCTCGATGCCGTCCAATCCATTGTAACACACATCAATTGATCTTCCATTGTCGGATATGCAATCTTTGAGGATATCCGCAACAGATGTCTCATCATCCACAATAAGGATGTTTATCTGTTGATTTGTCGTTTCAGGCATTTATCAGCTAATAACTCCCATGGACTAAATTTAGCCTTTCCGGTCAAATATCATGCCGACCATTTCGCCAAATTTTTTTGAAAATTCAATGAATTCCGACGGAGGAATTTCTCTGATAACCTTGCCGGTCTCTTCATCTTTAACCGTTATCATAATCTGGCCGGAATCTTTGTAAACCGTAAATTGGAGATTGACGTTATGAATGATATTCAGATTTTTTTGAATATCTGACGCCATTTCCGAAAGTTCGGCCAAATTTGGCATTTGGGCCGATTTTAGACCGCCGCTGTCTTTTTGCACTGTCTCCTGACCGGCGGGAAGCTTTGCCTGAGTCGACAAAGCCATGCCCTTTCCCGACTCTGTTACTGGCTCAACTAACATAATAATCCCCACCTCCTTATGATACTTTTCGGACCCCTTATCAAATACTTTAGAAAAACTTTTAGCGCTTAAGGATTTATCTTCTGGTATCCAGGAATCTGGCTGGATATTTCACGCCAGATTCATATCCACTGGCGGCCTGCCGCATATTTCGCATCTTGAGAAGCTCTGTTTTGATATCATCACGCTGTTCAGCAACGATCACAACCAATTCCCTATCCATCAGATCCACTTGTATCATGACATCTTTTATACTGGCCATATAACTATCAATCAAGCCTTTGTATTTTTGTGGAATACGAGATAGGCCGCCTGCACTATTTTTGATGATTTTCTCAATGGAAGCATTAACTTTTTCTATATCACCGATACAGCTCTGTCTTTTTGAAATCAAACCTGAGATCTCCTTGTTTTTTTCTTTATCACAAACCACCTGTTTCATCTTTTCCGTGACAGACTGATATTGCTTAAACTGTGCCAGCTTTTTTTCCAAAAACATACAAAATTCTTTTCCCGCGTTATTCATTTTATTACCTTTAATTATACGCTGATGTGTCCCGAGGTCATGGCCGCTTTATTTTGATTGAAATTCTCTGCCGAGGAGCGAGTTTGAATGTCCTTTTGCATATAAATGCTTTGCCAGGCTGACCGCAATTCTTCCAACATCCCGATCACCTCGTCAATAGCTTCAATATCTCTATTCACATCTGCGTTGAGGATTCTTCTAATCATGTAATTATATAGACTGTTCAAGTTGCCGGCAATTGCGCCTCCTTTTTCAAAATCAAGGGAACACGCCAG
>JARRRC010000355.1:0-5010 GCA_037381105.1 Desulfobacterales bacterium | reverse complement strand
TAAGTCGACTGTTATTCAATTTATCGACATAAGGAAAAACAAGGTTTTTTACATTAGAAATAACTTTTTCTTCAAATTCTTTTTTATCTTCGTCCCTTTGTTTAAGGAGAACCTTCAATGCAGCGTTAACTTCTTCAAGTTCATGAGTTTTATTTTCCAATTCTTTCCTTTTTTCTATCAAACTTAATTCTGCCTGCCTGCGTTTGGTGATGTCGTGGATAATAGAATATAAAAGTTCTCTACCATACACTTTAATAGGGCCACTGTATACTTCAACATCACGAAATTTTCCACTCGCCAGCCGATGTTTGAAATGAAATATCCCGCGTTTTTCCGTCTTCGCTCGTTCCATTTCCTGAAAGACTTGTCTTTTAGGAAGTGTATTAATATCTGTAATTTTCTTGCGGGTAAGCTCCTCATAACTCCATTCATAGAAAGAGGTGGCTGCAGGGTTTGCATCTACTATATCTGCACTTTCCGGATCAATTATGAGCATCACTGAGTGATTGTTCATAAAAAGACTCCTGTACCGTTCCTCACTGTCTATTAGGGCTTCCTCCACCTTTTTAAGTTCTGAAATGTCCAAAAGGATTCCTAAAATGCCATATATTTTCTCTTTATCTCGAATTGGAGTAATAATGTTGTAGTAAGAGCTCTTCCCTCCTTCAAAACTATGATACTCCACTTCATCAGCTACTGTTTCCCCAGACAAGGCTTTACGGTTATTATTCAACCACAAATTTAATGTATCTTTGCTCACAGGAAGATCCTCTGGGCACTTACCAATCACATCGCCCCAATTTTTCTTGCAAATTGGGTTCCCTTGATTGTATTCAAAAAAACATCCGAAAAGTGAAGGCTTAAAACCGAAATCAAACTTGTGTTTTTTTGCTATGATGCAAAATCCGCCAAATTGACATATATCAAATTCGAACTGCAAATATCAAGCGAGGATCATTTTCCAAATATCGTTTTCTGATCTCAGATCTGGCATTTGCTATGATCTGTTAGATAATCAAAAGAATTTCAGGCTTCCAAATATCATCTATTTCACTGTACCATGCGAGGTTAACACCTCGTGATAATAGCTTCTCCCAACCGCTAACCACTTTTTCGGCCGAGGACCCAACCTCATTCTCACTTATTGCCCAGCTTAATGTCACACAGGATATAAATATGAGGAAAAATATTATTACGATCAACTTAATCTTTTTCATATTTCCTCCTTTTCACTACTATCGCAACATTATTTATTATCCTTAAAAATAGCCGAATATTTCTTTCCCTATTAATTTAAAGCTTCCGACTGAATAGACAACGTCCGGACAGAAGCAAGGCATGCAGAATTATGATGACCGGTGTTTGGGATGCAAGGCAGACATCTTCACACATTGTAAGGTTTTAATAATTACGAATTTAATATAATATGTGGGCTTTGATAAAAAAGACAGGGCCACTTTTGACCCTGTCTTTTTTATTCTGATAGCAGGATAGTTGTTTTTGCTTAGACAATTAAATTCCAGTTGGTCACTTGGATAAGGACTCTATCATTTCGCTCACTTGGTCCACCGAGGCGATAGGATGTACATGAAAAGAGGCGAATGGAATATATTGTTGAATAGCATTCATTACTTCTAATTCGGTACCTTCATAGATTGCATATCCACTGGTTTCACCAACAAATGCTCCCCAATCTTTTGTTAATCCTATTTCAGCCATCAAGGCACTCCATCCGGCTCCTCGCTCTTTTGGATCGTCGGGTATTCTGGTTTGGTCTATTTCCCAAAGTGCTAAATATTTTCCCATGATTTATCCTCCCTTTATTTGATTTTCTGGTTATTTGAACAGGATCTAACAATATTAATTAAGGCCCCCAAATTGGTATAATAACCTTTTTGGGGGCTTCATATTGGCAATTTCAGGAGGTCTATTACAAGAACTCGTATCATATTTTGTATAAAAATAGTCTAAGCAATTGTTCTGCAAATTTAAAGATTCGGAACCAAAATCTTGAACGTTTTATAATAGTTTGACTCCGACTATGTTGGACTATCTGACTGTTTTTTTATTTACCAGATTGTTGTGATAGTTTTAATTTCAGGTGAGCAGACGGTTTTCAGATATCCATTTCCAAGCTCAGGCCCGGCATCTGTTGAGAAAAATGGAAATTATGTCACGAAAATCGGGCTTGTCAAAACCCGACATCTCTTGCCATGAGGACATAAATTGATAACCAGCTGATATCTTTGAGTTATCACTCGTTTGAAAAAATGTCAGAACTGTGTTAAATTTATTTGATATCTCAGTATGACTTATTTATGTGGTGATGGCAAGAGATCTTAACAATTAAACATTTCCTCAAAACATTCATAAATACCCCATTCATCAATACCACAAAGTGTAACAACTTCCCGATATAACAATTATTTTTATTGACAAAAACAAATTTTAAATCTACTGAATAAAATATCTTATCTCCTGAATCTGATTTTACATCTTGATTCGATTTCAATTGTTAAACATCACAAAATCTTCTGGACCCATTCTCCAATTGTTGCTCATTTTTTTCATTTCAAATTTTTAACCTCCTTCAAGGGGTGAGTGTTTTGGAGAACCACTCGAAATTTGTATTCATTCATTGAACTCCCTTTTTGAATTGTTGATATGGGCGCTAAAAAAATCCTTGTTGTTGATGATGATTTAACCCATCTGAAGTTAATGAAAAGATTGATGGGAAAACTTGGTCATATGGTTGTTACAGCTGACAGTGCAGAAGTGGCCGAATATATCTTGAAATATGAAAAACACTTTTCATTTATTATTACGGATCTGAAAATGCCCTGGTTAAATGGTTTAACCTTTTGCCGTAGGATGAAAATGTTGAATCCTGATTTAAAGATATATGCATTATCTGGTTGTCTTTATAATTTTAGTATAAATGAATTAGAGGATGCAGGCTTTGATGGGATTTATCAAAAACCTTTCAGCAAAGCCAATTTAGAAGAAATATTGAATGCCGGTATCTGAAAAATAAGGAATACGATATCAGAATATTATAATGTAAAAATGGACAATTTTAAGTTTTTTTGGAAATGGGGAACGTCATTATATATTGTGGTCTGCAAATGACCACGATATTCAAGATACATTGAGATTACCTTATAATAATCGGATTTGTCAAAGACAGTGTTTCTGCCTAAAACACAACTTAGGTCTGAGTTGTGATATGGTATTTTGGTGTCACAGAAATCTCAGATGTTTGATATTAATTCGAAATTGCAGGTATCATGAAGGGAAGATAAATAGATAAAATCTTATTTCAGGCCCGGTTTTATTGGGCATAAGGACAACGTGAAGGCCTTATCTTCATCGGATTTGATTTGCTGCCATCCCAGCGCCTTTAACTGTTCATTAGCTTTTTCAACATGTTCTATCAATACGATATAGGCGACTTCATCACCGTTACGAAATTGGGTCAAATCCCCTACTGGAAATTGTCGTCCATTTCGTTTTACTGTCAAAGGAAGCCCTGAATTATCGCTAAGAAATGGATTGCCGGACACATTCTTCATTCCTTTATCTGTTTGAAAACCTGTTTCTTGGACTTGCCATCGTTCCAGATTTATTAATCCTTTGCGAATACAAGCCGACCAAAAGTCTACGTCACGTGAACTGCCAAACATGACCTGGGATCCAGTTTCATGAACCATATCTGGTGTAACCCTCTCATATTGGTCTTGAAGCGCCATAAATATATTAATTAGTTTAGCCTCCTCTTTTACTTTTTGAACGAATAAAAGATTTACTTCTTCATTACCGGTAACGGCTATCGCACCGGTCCGTGTATCGATTTCTGCTCTTAACAAGTAATGTGTTTTAAGACCGTTTCCGAAGATCACTCGAGTACAGTCCTGTTCAGCAGCACGGCATACATCCGGATTGGCATCTATACAAATCACCTCCTCATTGTTTTCTAGTAGTATCTTGGCGGTTGCTCGCGCCAGCTCGTTGGCACCCAAAATTATCCAGCCAGAGTTGCTAGGTCTCCGCAGATCCAAAATTTGAGCGACCAAACCACCGGTCAATCCGGCAGAAAGAACCGTCACGGTAATTACCATAAAAACTAATGCGCGAAGTTCATTGCCGCCGGTGATCCCATAGGCATTTAATTTAAGGGCGAAGAGAGAGGCGACAGCTGCTGCAACGATCCCCCGAGGTCCAATCCAACTGATAAAACATTTTTCACGCCAGTTGAGTCGGGTTCCAAAAGTACCAACGAAAACATTAATGGGCCTGACCACGAACATTAGAGCCAAAACCGCGATGACTCCGGGAATCCCCAATGCATAAACATCAACCAGTCTGACGTCAGCCGCCAACAGTATGAACAGCATACCGATCAGCATCACGGTAAGCGCTTCTTTAAATTCAACCAGTTCTCTCTGAATATAAGTTTGAAAATTGCCCACCAAAACCCCGGAAATTGTAACAGCAACGATACCACTCTCTGGAAGAAAAACATTTGATCCCTGAAACATCGCCAGGATTAAGCATAGGGTGAAGACGTTCTCTAGTCCCTCGGGAACCATGTTGCGACGCTTTAAAAGTGCAACCAATAGAACACCGCCTAATACTCCAACCAGTGCGCCGAAACCGAGACGCGAAACGAGCATAAAAGCTGTGGCTACAGCGCCTGCCTTTGGACTGAGAGCCACTTCAAGAGCTACCATGGCAACCACGGCACCCACCGCATCCAGCAACACTCCTTCGGCTTCTAAAACGACGCTGACATTACGTTTAACCTTAAAGCGTCTAAGGAGAGGGTTTATGACCGTGGGGCCAGTCACCATGACCAATGTGCCGAATAAAACAGAGGTTCGCCAATCCCAACCAAACAACCATCGTGTAGTTAGCATTCCGCCGACAACGGTTACCACACCCCCGATAGTAATTACCTGTCGAATTGCTCGCCTTTCGCGTTTTAGGCGTTGAATTTTCAAGTTCAAACCG
>JARRRC010000354.1:0-3312 GCA_037381105.1 Desulfobacterales bacterium | reverse complement strand
ACCGGGCAAAAACTTTCTCTCTATGAAGATAGTGATACCTATTTGGTTTCAAGTGTTACCGGAACCATATCTGATGTATCCTCTTTTATCGGGGACTTCGGCAGGTCTTATACGGCTATTTCAATAGATGTTGCGGGAAATGAAGAGATTGACGAACAATTTTCAGCCCTCGTAAAAGAGCCTACCCTGGAGACGGTTAAAAATTGGCTGGCTTTTATTCCCGGAAAACTTCCGCGTGTGATTTCTTTCCCGGACCACTCATCGACACCCATTGACACCATCGTTATCTGCGGTGTTGACCGAGATCTCTTAATTACCAGCAATCAACATGCGGTGGTGAAAGAAAGCAAAGCCATCAAACGCGGCGTCCAAATTTTAAGACAAGTCACGGGGATCGATAATATTATTATGGCTTCGCCCGAACATCTGATCCAGGATGCCGGGCTCAGTGGTGCCGAAGTCAGGGTCGTTGATCCTGTCTATCCTGCTTCACTCCCCCATTTGATCATGCGGGATCTTCTGGATCGAGTGGTCCCCGCCGGAAAAAACTGTGAAGACCTCGGAGTGACGTTTATCAGCGCGGAAGCGGTTGCATCCATCGGCAAAGCATTCAACGAACGCCGGATTCCGGTTTATAAGCGTTTCAATTTAATCAAAAAAGACGGGGCCTCTACGCTCGTGTCAGCCAGAATCGGAACGCCGGTCCGTGACATCTTTGCAGCCTTTAATATTTCCGTCGGTGAAAAAGACCGCATTATTTTCGGCGGTCCCATGACCGGAGAATCGATCTATTCTGAAAATCATCCGGTTCAGCCCGACACCGATGCAATAATGATACAGGATTATAAACATCTGGCACTGGTTTCGGACTATCCGTGCATTAACTGCAGCGAGTGCATCCCCATTTGCCCTGCAAAAATTCAGGTGCATATGCTGGTGCGACTTTTGGAGGTGGGGAAATATCAGGAAGCCGCGGATGAGTATGACCTGTATTCTTGCATTGAATGCGGTCTTTGCAGTTTTGTATGTGTATCAAGGATACCGATCCTGCAATACATCAAACTGGCAAAATATGAACTTGGCCGGATCAGTACATCGGAGGAGACGAATGGTTGAGCAGAAAAAATTCACGGTATCGCATGCGCCTTTCTGGCATGATGGGAGTTCAGTGTCCGCCCGAAGTTATAACATCATTTTAGCCGCACTGCCGGCGGTTTTATTCGGTTTTTTCACTTACGGCATGCCTGCGGTCGCCGTTGTTGCACTCTCTGTTTCATCGGCCGTTGCATGGGAGCTTGGCTTCAATAAAATTGCAAAGCGCCCTTTTAGCATTGGGGACGGCAATGCAGCAATGATCGGCCTTTTATTTGCCATGCTTTTACCGGCCACTTCACCCTGGTGGCTGGTCGTCACGGGTACTTTTGTTGCGGTGATCGTTGGAAAGCAGATTTACGGGGGAATCGGCGGCAATCCTTTCAATCCCGTTCTTGTGGGCCTGGCCATCCTGACATTATCGTGGAATAATTTTTTTGATTTCAATGAAGTTTTGGTTAATTACGACATGAGCTATCCGATGGCCTACCCGCTGGCATCACTCAAACATTTCGGTGTCTTCGCCATCTCCCAATTCAAACCCGCCGCTATTTTAATGGGCCAGCAATCCGGCGGCATCGGCGCCATTTTCGGATTGGGTCTCATCATCGGCGGAATTTATCTCATCATCAGGGGATGTATCCGGTGGGAAATATCGTTCTACTTTTTAGCCGGGGTATGGGTTACCGCCCTCTTGTTCAATATGGCCGATCCCGCCCGTTACGCCGGTCCTGCTTTCCACCTGTTAACCGGCTATACACTGATCGGTGCCTTCTTTCTGGCCACCGAGGATTCATCTTCGCCGGTCAATTTTATCCCCATGCTCATTTACGGCGCCGGCGCCGGCATACTAACCATACTGATTCGGAATATCGGGGCTTTTGTCGACGGCGTTGTCTTTGCGATTTTGATTGCAAACCTTGTAAACCCGCTTGTGGACAAAATCAGACCAAAAGCACTGGGAAAGGTTGTCTAAGATGCGTGAACTGATAAAAATGGTGGTCGTTCTGACGGTGTTGAGCGCTTTTTCCGGTGGGCTTCTCGCCAGTCTCCGGAATGGAACAAAGGACAGGATTGAATATCAGCAGCTCAAATTCGTAAAAGGTCCGGCTTTACTTGAGATTTTTAAAGGGGCAACCAACAACCCCCTAACGGACCGTTTCAAACTCAAGGACGGAAAAGTTGAAAGAAGTTTCTTTGTCGGCAAATTTGACGACAAAACAGATACGGTCGCCTTTGAAAGCTATGGCAAAGGATTCGGAGGGGATATCGGTCTGATGGTTGGCGTCAATCTGAATACGAATAAAATCATCGGTGTCGAGGTTACGACACAAAGCGAAACGCCCGGTGTGGGTTCACGAGCAAAGACAGATCCCAGCTTTGTGGCCCAATTCAAGGGTCGTCCCCTGGAAGAAACCTTTAAGGTCAAGGCCGACGGCGGCCAGGTGGATGCCCTGTCCGGGGCCACCGTAACGTCACGGGGCGTCGCAGCAGGCCTGACCGATGCCGGTTTGATTTACAAACGTATGAAACCGGAATTGGAGAAAAAATTGAAAAACTTCTCCACAAAAGCCGTAAAGACCAAAAAGGGAGAAGAGAATGGCTAAATCGATCACTCAGGAATTTGTAAAAGGTTTATGGGAAGAAATCCCGCCGTTTCGGCTCGTTCTCGGCCTTTGCCCCACGCTGGCTGTAACGAAAACGATACAAGACGGCATCGGAATGGGTGTCGCCACAACTTTTGTTCTCGTATGCTCGAACATTCTGGTTTCAGCCATGCGCAATATCATACCCTCCAAGGTCAGGATCGCTGCTTTTATTATTATTATTGCCACGTTTGTCACGGTGGTCGAACTATTGATGCAGGCGTTTACCTATCCGTTGTTTCTCAGCCTCGGCATATTCATTCCATTGATTGTCGTGAACTGTATTGTTTTGGGTCGCGCCGAAGCATTTGCATCAAAAAACGCCATTGCGCATTCGCTGGCGGACGGTTTGGGTATCGGCATTGGATTCACGCTCGCTCTCGCCGCACTGGGTGCTTTGCGTGAAGTGTTCGGGAGTGGGACCTTTTGGGGAGCGCCGGTATTCGGCCCTTCCTTTCAGCCTTTTTCCTTTATGATCGAGGCGCCCGGCGCATTTGTCTGCCTCGGACTGATGCTATGTATCATGAACCTTGTGGGTAAAAAATAGGAGACGATAAATGGGCGATTACATAGT
>JARRRC010000353.1:0-3315 GCA_037381105.1 Desulfobacterales bacterium | reverse complement strand
TTTTCGTTGGCGGTACCACTTGTCTTTAAAAACACCAATGGGTCAGATTCAAGATTCCCTGACCCATTGGTGCTCCCTGTATGTTCTGGGACCTTTTTTAATAAATCCCGTTGGCCTTCCAGTAAGCCCTGATCTTTTCCTTCAGTGATTCGGGCAAAGGGATGTACACGAGTTCTTTTGCTTTTGCATCTCCGTTCTTGAAGGCCCAATTGTAGAATTTGACGGTCTTCATGTCGGCTTCTTTCTTATCCTTTGCAAGGAGTATGAACGTTGCGCCGGCGATCGGCCAGGCATTCTTGCCCTTGGCATTGACCAGCCAGAGATAGAAGTCCTTCTTGGGATCAAAATCGCCTGTGGCGGCTGCATTTTCGAAAGTCTTGAAATTCGGGGCTACAAAATGACCCGCCGGGTTCTTGAGCAGGGTATAGGCCAGTTTGTTCTGTTTTGCATAGGCAAATTCAACATAGCCGATGGAATGGCCGGATCTTTTTACATAGTTGGAAACCCCCTCGTTGCCCTTGCCGCCGATGCCGACCGGCCACTTTACCGATGTCCCTGCACCGACCTTCTCTTTCCACGCGGGACAGGCCTCGCTGAGATAGGTGGTGAAGATTGCCGTGGTGCCCGACCCGTCGGATCTGTGGACAACGGTAATTTTCTTATGGGGAAGCTTCAACTCGGGGTTTATCGACTTGAGTTCGGCATCATCCCAAAACGTGATTTTGCCGAGAAAAATTTTGCAGACCGCATCCGCATCAAGATGCATCTGGCCGGCCTTGACACCGGGGATGTTAACAACAAGCACCACTCCGCCCATGACCGCAGGAAACTGAAGCAGGTTGTTTTTCTTTAAGAATTCCGGTGTCTGCGGCGCATCGGAGGCACCGAAATCGACCGTCCTGTTTGTGATCTGCCGAATTCCTCCGCCGGAGCCGATGGATTGGTAATTGACCTGAACGCCGGTAGCGTTATAGTAATCATATGCCCATGCAGAATATACGGGATACGGGAATGATGCGCCCGCCCCGTTGAGTGTATCGGCGGCCTGGACCGAGACTGCGCCCATAACAAAAGCAAGCACCAGCAATAGTTTAAAGATTGTTCTCATTACGTTTCTCCTATTTATAGAATATTCACAAAAATCTTACGCCCATGATTCAATTTGATCCCTATTTTTTTGCATCACCTCCCCCTATATTTTGTTTTGCCCGGCAGTGAAATTCCCGGTGCGACAAACGATATATAGGAATGTGAGGTTAGAATAATATTCAGTGAATATTAAATAAATGTTAGCAAAAAGAGACGCTCGACAGCACCGCTTTTTTAAACGCTTTGTTGTCTGGCAACAGGTTGATACGAAAAATTAAGTAAATATAAGAATGTAATGTTAGGCGAATGTTCAGTAAATATTAAAAAAATGTTAGCGCAAGACACCCCGTTCAGATTGAAATGAGATATCCATGTGTTAAGAAACAACAAACGAACAGAACATGTTTTAGTGGGGTTTAACGGTTGACCGACTTCATCGCTGCCTCGGGGTAGCGCATACCTTTAGCGGCGCCTATGGGTGCGGCCTGATCGATCTGCGCCAAGTCTTCCTTGTCGAGTTGTACCTGCAGAGCTTTCAGGTTATCTTCCAGGTATTTCCGGTGCTTGGTGCCGACAATCGGCACGATGTTTTGCCATTGGGCCAGGAGCCAGGCCAGAGAAAGCTGGGCCAAAGAACACTGTTTGGCGGAAGCGATCTCCTCGAGCCGCCGGATGATACCCAGATTGTGTTCAAGATTATCTTTCTGAAAACGGGGAGAATTGCGCCGATAATCGCCTTCTTCCAAATCCTCGATCGATTTGATCCTGCCGGTTAAAAAACCGCGGCCCAGCGGGCTGTAGGGCACAAATCCGATCCCCAGCTCGCGGCAGGTGTCCAAAATCTCTTCCTCGACATCTCGGGTCCACAGCGAATATTCGGTTTGCAGGGCGGTGATGGGATGCACGGAATAGGCACGACGGATCGACTGGGGGGCTGCCTCCGACAAACCGAGAAAACGCACTTTACCCTCCTTGACCAGATCCGCCATGGCGCCGACGGTTTCTTCGATGGGTGTATCGGGATCCACCCGATGCTGATAGTACAGGTCGATGACATCCACGCCCAGGCGTTTCAAACTCTCATCACATGCCGCTTTGACATATGAGGCTTTTCCATTGACGCCCTTGAAGCTACCGTCCTGGCCGCGCACATTGCCGAATTTGGTGGCCAGCACCACCTTGTCCCGCCGATCTTTGATGGCGCGGCCCACCAGTTTTTCATTGTGGCCGATGCCGTACATATCGGCAGTATCGAGAAAATTGATCCCCCAATCCAGTGCCTGATGAATGGTGCGTATCGATTGTTCTTCGTTGGTCGAACCATAAAATTCAGACATCCCCATGCATCCCAGTCCTATGGCCGATACCATGGGGCCTTGCTTGCCCAACTTTCTAAAATTCATGATATTCCTCCTTTAATAAAATCGTGTAACGATTTTATGAAACGCGGCTATGCCGCTGAGTTGGCGAAAGGCTAAAATCCCTATCCTCGCAGCAAGCTGCGGGGTATTTCGGAATTTTTGCCACAGCCCTGAGGGTTGCGGCACCGCACTTTCGCTTTAAATAAGGATCTTATCTTTTATTCGAATTCATCCCGCGCTGCAAGCAGCGGGGAATTCAAATTTAAATACCTGGCGGTGAGGCTGCAAAACAATATCTTTTTAGCTGCGGGCGCAAAAAGATATAAATATATGCGGTGAATGGTTTGTTTATGTTATATAAAAATTAAGATCAAGTTTGTGATTTGTAAATACAGGATAGGCAAAAAAGCCATTTATGGATGGACACTAAGCAAGAAATGTTCTGTCCCAGTAAAGTGTTGAATTGATCTCATACCATGACAGGCCGGTTAACAGGGATCTCCGGGGGCAAGGGCTTATAATCCCATAGATAACAAAGATGTCGATAATGTCATGAAGATCACATTTTACCGCTGCTTCCTTGAAAAAAATTTCAAGCAGTCCGGTCTCAAACGTATGGTGCTCCGCATGTTTCATGGTTGTCTTCAATAACTTAATAAAATCGTCGATATCTTCCCGATCCGCGTTGGCCAGCGTTTTCCTGACGGCTGTATCAGATGACAGCTTCCCGGTTTCACAAATGGTGTTTACGATAGCCTTGACAACCGGCGGGATAAAATATCGCCCCTCATTCGAGAAATCAAGGATCTTGTCTTCCCATGCAGGGCCGCTCCGGGATTTGAACGGAATCAGGATCCGCTCTTCA
>JARRRC010000352.1:0-4436 GCA_037381105.1 Desulfobacterales bacterium | reverse complement strand
TTTGACCACTCGGGAACCCCACCTGAAAGACATTTTCATATATGGAGCCAGAGACAGGAGTTGAACCCGCGACATCCTCATTACAAGTGAGGCGCTCTACCAACTGAGCTACTCTGGCAACACATGCTTTAATTTTAATTCTTTACCTTAATATAAGCTTTTATATAAAAGTATGCCTCTTTGCAATTATATTTTGCCATCTATGCTTAATCTTTCCTGTCTTCCATAAAACTGTTTCTTTTACTAATATCTTTTATAGTTATCAAGCCCGAATTTCGAGCGTTTTATTTAATATTCGTAATATATTTGATAAAGCAAACCATTTTATTAAAAAAACCGACTTTATCTTTGTTTTTCTTTTATTTTCTAAGAATATAATATATTGACCGATTTTTGTCATACGTGATTAAAAATTGACATCCATTTAAATTTTGACGCCACACCGAATCGCACAGGCACATATTTTACCTGTTTACACAAGATTCTCATCCTCAATTTTCATTAAAGCGGTTAACATGCAGTGGGCCGGTCCCGCTCAAAGGCGGAATTTGGGTAAAAATCTATAAATGCAATGGTAAAATAGAAAAATGGTTCGTGAACTCAAGAAAAGACGCCGTGGGCAAGCTATATACAGTTATAAAAGTAAGTTAACATATAGACTTCACTTTATTTATTAGTTATAATACAACGTGTATGTACCTTCCCGATCCGTTTCATCTTGGCATATTATTTGCTTATTCTTCAATAAAAGCACATAACACCATAAAAGCAAGAGAAAATTATTTAAATCGTATCTTTTTCGAAAAATATACCTAAAGAAATCTTACGGTCCCGAATGTTTCATGTGGCAAAAGAGCACATCTCACGCGTAAAATATTCGGGCCATATTCTTTAAACAAAGCTTTTATTACTTTTTCAACAAGATAATCTTGACAAGATCGCTGAATGTTGTGTAATCGATCATCAAACCCTTAAATGCGGATGAAGCGTATCCACTTGCCATCATCTAAAACCGAATGAGGAGTCTGCTTTGATAAAATCACGCGGTATTTTTTTGCCTTTCATCCTGTTTTTCTTCTTTTGCGGCTGTGTACAGAATGTTCATAAACACCCCGTTTCACCGGATGAAACGATATTTTCGGAACACGAAAGTTCGCCGAATCTTCCCAAAACATCCAACACCGTCGAAAACAATGACCAAAATTGTGTACCCAAAAATATTGATGATGCATCAGATCGATCAGATACCGCTGATCTTTCGGCATCATCTGAGCAAAGCCTCGATGAAAATCAAAGTCAGTCCATAGGAAATTCCGACACTTCAATCAACAAAAACAGCGGCTTAGATGCGAACACTCTCTCTGATAACAAAAATGAAGGGGAAAAAACACAATCCATGCTTGATGAAGCCCTCGATTTTTGTCAGGAAGCTCAGGATTTTTGGCAAAAAGGGGAACTTGAAAACGCCCTCGATGCTCTGGATCATGCTTATGCCTTAATCCTCAAAATCGATGTCGACGACAATGCTAAGCTGATCCAACAAAAAGAAGATCTTCGTTTTATGATTTCAAAACGCATCCTCGAGATTTACGCTTCCCGAAATATTGTGGTTAAGGGAAATCACAAT
This sequence comes from Desulfobacterales bacterium, assembly GCA_037381105.1. Taxonomy (GTDB): domain Bacteria; phylum Desulfobacterota; class Desulfobacteria; order Desulfobacterales; family UBA11574; genus UBA11574. Next base: position 2,809 of record JARRRC010000352.1, on the reverse strand, counting down.
GCCATCCCTCTGGTAATGAATAAGCATGTGCAGGCTGAAATCGATCGCTTTACCAAATATGGCGAGAAAAAGTTTTTTATAAATGCCTACCAGCGATCCGGGAAATACCGCCCGCTGATTGTTCCGATGCTAAAAGAAGCCGGTATTCCGGTTGAATTGTCATGGCTTCCTCTCATTGAAAGCGGATTCAAGGTGAATGCGCTTTCAAAAGCCAGAGCCCTTGGGCTCTGGCAGTTCATCCCGTCAACCGGATATAAGTTCGGTCTTAAACGAGACACCTACATCGATGAAAGAATCGACCCGGTTAAATCAACCGAGGCTGCCATCACCTATCTGAAAGAACTGCATCAAATTTTTGGCGATTGGTCGACTGTTTTGGCGGCCTATTATTGTGGTGAAGGCCAGGTGCTTAAAGTTATAAGAACGCAAAATATCAATTATCTCGATAACTTCTGGGACCTTTACGAACGTCTTCCCCGGGAAACCGCCAGATACGTTCCCCGCTTTATGGCGGCACTCCATATCATCAACAATCCGGAAAAATATGGACTCGACGACCTATCCGTTGACGAACCGTTGGATTATGAAAAGGTTACGGTCTCAAAACAGATTCATCTTAAAAATATCGCAAAAACAATCGGAGTGCCTGAACAAACACTCTGTGAACTTAATCCTGAACTCCGCTACAAAATCGTGCCCCATGAAAAATATCCGCTCAGGGTTCCTCCCGGAAAAGGTGAGGTTTTACTCGCAAATTTGGATGAAATACCGGTATCCTATCCGCCCCAGCCGGCTTATGTATATCACCGAATCAGACACGGCGAAAGTCTTTCGACCATTGCCAGAAGATACCATTCCAGCGTAAGGAGAATAATGCTGGCAAACAACCTTCGGAGATCGAGCTACATCGTTGCTGGCAGAAAACTCAAAATACCTTTAAGGGGGACAGTGAGATACTATCCGCAGGCATACAACAAGAACGATGGTAATCTCCCTTCGACCCATGTTGTACACAGCGGCGATTCGCTCTGGATCATTGCCAAGCGATACGGTACAACCACCAAAAAAATACAGGAATTAAACAACCTGTCGACGACGAGACTCCATATCGGACAGGTTTTAAAGATCACCGAAAACGAGGATGAGCATCTGGATCCAAAGAATTTTAAGACATATGTCGTCAAAAGGGGGGATAGTCCCTGCGAGATCGCACAGGTGCACAGGATGTCCCTTAATCGATTTCTTCGCATCAACGCTTTAACGCCCTACAGCAAAATATATCCGGGACAAATATTACGAATAGAATAGTTGAAATTGGATAGGATCATCATAAAGCAGATCCCTGTCGGTCAGTTTCAGGTTTTAACCTATGTGGTGGCCTGCGAAAAAAGCCGTGAAGCCGTCATCATTGATCCGGCGGGAGATGAAGACAAACTGCTGACCTTAATCCAAGCCGAAAGTTTCATTGTCAAAGATATCCTGAATACCCACGGACACGCCGATCATGTCTTGGGGAATGCAAAGCTGAAAGACATTTTAAAAGTCCCGGTGTGCATGCATGAAGCCGATGACAATTTCTTCAATGATCCCGCCGTGCGAAAAAAATCCATTCAAGAGCTCGGACTGCCGCCCTCTGATCCGGTCGATATAAAGCTTCAAGACGGAGACGTCATCGAAGCGGGAACGCTAAAGATCGTCATTCATACGCCGGGGCATACCCCGGGCTCTGTCTGCTATCTGGCCGGCAACAATCTCTTTAGCGGAGATACCCTTTTTGTCGGTGCAGCAGGGAGAACCGATTTAACCGGCGGATCACTGAATACGCTGATCGAATCCATCGAAAAAAGACTCATCGTGCTTCCGAATGACACCATCGTATGGCCGGGACACGACTACGGAGAAAGCCCCACTTCAACCATCGGCAGGGAAATTAAAGAAAACCCGTATATTACCGATTTTATTCTTTAACAAAAAATCAAAATAACACCGTCATGCCGACTTTCACGAAATTGAAAATTGAAGCAACAAAAACTTTTGGGGATTTTGGCGCATGGGCTTTTGATGAATGGAAAAAGCTGAATGATGCCTTATTTTTCGGTAAAAACTTTGCCGGCCCGATCGTCTGGAACGAAACGCCTCAAAACAGCAGTCTTGGATATTACGCTCGATCCGTGAATCTGATCGTTTTACATCAATCATTAATGCGTCCCGTATATCCGACCGGTGTTATCAAATGGGAACTTCGCCATATAAATATCCGATTGGTCAGCGATGTTCTTTTGCATGAGATGATTCACCAGAGGATCCATCAGACCGGCGGATGGAAGGGTGAAAACAGCCATAACAACGAACGGTTCGTCGATGAAGTCAACAGAATTGCAGAGCTTCTGGGCTTAAATATCAAGGCCAGGGTCATTCAATCCAAAACCATCCATGGCAAATCCATTCCCGATGTTGAATCCGGGTGCTTGAATGTTGAGGAACTTTCCCAATTCCCCTATTTTTCCAGAAGCCGGAACTACTATTACGGACGAGCGTAACGAAACCTTACCAAATAGAAGATAGAAAAACTCCTCGAAGGCTAAAATATAATTCTTTGTGTCTTAGTGTTTTTGTGGCAAGTATTTTTAGGGGATTAGGCGCCGAACAGCCGCCGGACATGGGCCGTATCCGACCAGATGGCGTCCACTTCAATGAAACCTTTGTTAAAGGTGTTTTCGATCTGTAATCGTTTGTCTTCGAAATCAGACCGCGACAATTTTCGCGGTATATGTACCTCATCACAAAACTTAAAGATTACGCGAGAAAA
>JARRRC010000351.1:0-4352 GCA_037381105.1 Desulfobacterales bacterium | reverse complement strand
CATCAGAGTGTCGCCGATTTTCTCCACATTGGCATGCAGTTCTTCCGGCACCTGCTGCAAGCCGAGCTGGGCCCCAACGCCGGGATGGATCAGGTTGACCAGGATGAGGCCGGTCAGAATGGCGAGCAGGCTGGTGAGGACGTAATAGCTGAAGGTTTTAAGACTGAGTCTGCCAAAACTCTCCGCACTGCCGATGCTTGTCACTCCCGAGATGATAGAAGAAACGATCAAAGGCACGATCACCATTCGCAGCGCACGGATAAATATATCCCCTAAAACCGATATCTTTTCAGTGACGACGGGCTCGAAGTTAAGCCCTCTGGAGAGGAAGCCCAGGAGAATGCCGGCGGCGAGCCCGATAAAAATTTGCCAGTGTAGCTTCAGCTTCATGTGCGTCCCTTTCCTGATAATTTCTAAATAATAATGCTGGTCTATAAACGTCGTGTCTGTTCAATCCGCGATTATGAACATTACGGCAAGTCGACAACGTCACCGGTAAAACAGGGTGCTGACAACAGGCTTTGAAGGAATACCATGCACAAATCCTGCTGGTGGACAGGACCCGGAACCGGTTGGAACCGGGAACTAATGGTTCTCATAAATAATTATATTTTTTGAAAGAATCAATTTAAAATGAAAAAACTTTTTTGCCGGGGAATACTTTTCAAAATGCTTGTGTTAAGAGGTTTGATGCCCTATATTTGGTGTCGTTTTCGGGGCGTAGCGCAGCCTGGTTAGCGCGCCTGGTTCGGGACCAGGAGGTCGGAGGTTCGAATCCTCTCGCCCCGACTTTGTTTCTTCAAAGTCAGTAATCCCCTGAAAATATATTTACGAGAGTTCGAGTTAAGAACTCTTCCGAACTAAATTGTCATTCCGGCAGAGCCTGCCCCGCACTTGTTGCGGGGGATTGCCGCCACGAAGTGGTCCATCCAGGGGAATCCAGTGGAGCGGGGAAGAACAAATTGCAGTGTTTTTGCAGTGGATTCCCGCTAAAAGCATGCCCCATAGGGGTAGACTGGGAATGACATTTTTTAACGGATTCTAACATGGTTCAATTGACATTTAAGTTTTATGCCGTGGGAAGGGCATAGGGCATGGATCGCGGCGCACGGCGTCCGCGAGGTTTCATCGGCAGCAGTTCCGGCGGTTGAAGTAATAGGCCCCGGCCAGGGTGTCAATTAGTGTTTGACGTTCTTTTGGTTACGCTGTATAAGCTGAGATAGCAGTTCAACCTTTTCCTGATGATTTCTTTTTCTCAAATCATAGATCTCGTCAGCGCCCAGCGCTTCCCCCAGGATAAATCCCGCTGCTCCGCCAAGAAACATGCCGGCGCCCGTATTCCAGGCAGTATTGCTGCTGGTAAACAGGGGATTATTATCTGATGATTCTTTTGATCTTTCAAGGCCAATGATAGTGCCGGCGGTCATTCCGAACAGGATGCCAACCCCGGCAAAGGACGGTTTTTTCCGCTTGAGGTACTTTATGGAATCGATGGATATGGGCATGGTTTGCCCGTATGCTTTAAAGGTAAGCGTATCATTAGATAGACTGTGAAGAATGATGGTCGGGTAAGGCTGTTCTGAAACAGTGATGATTTCCCAGGTTTGGCTCTGCGCCTGAAGACTTGAAAAAGCAGTGCTGAGAACAAAAATGCCCAAAATGATATGTTTCATGTTTTCCTCCTGGGGCTGGTTGTTAAATATTGCCGCATGCTGGATATAAAAACCAGAGCTGGTAACTATTTGATTTTATCTTACCTTCTGTGCAAAATTCCATTGCGATAGTAACCTAAAAATACAATTAGAAATTAGGGGTCCCGGTTTACAAATTCATGAAATGCTGAGGGCATCTCTCGCCAAATTTTCCTATCCAGCATATATCCGTTCTTTTTCTTAGCGAAGCCTCCCCATTGTTTGAAAAAGAAAGGGATACGATTTTCAATACAATTATTTCTAATATCAATCACCCAGTCTTTTTCAATTTTTCTTGCACCAGGACCTGATTCACCGCCAACTATAATCCAGTCAATTCTATCATATTTATTAAATTTGATTGGACCTAGCAAAGGCTCAAAGGAAATAAATTTTATCTTTGAACTAATATTTTTTAGGACGTTAATTCTATTTATGTAATCATTATTCTCTACAGTTACTCCCATCCAAATATTATCAGACCATTTCAAAGTCTTATCAAGTTTCGCAAGCCGCTCAGGCCTTTTTGTTAATATTTGGAAAATGTGCCAATCTGCTTTATGCATCGTCTTAAAAACTTTATAAATGAATTCTACCGGAACATCTTCATGAAATAAATCACTCATAGAGTCGACAAAAATCAATTGTGGTTTTTTCCATAATAATGGAATTTCAAGAGCTGAATCATGCGGGGTCAATTTAAAACCATTTCGATAATTATTCTGTCCCATTGCTTTTAATCGACGAGACATTCTTTCTGCATAACAGTTGTTACATCCTTCGCTGATCTTTGTGCACCCGGTTGTTGGATTCCAGGTTGACTCTGTCCATTCTATGGCTGAATTATATGACATTGTTAATTTCGTTAAATTTTATTACTATAGAAGAGAGGTTTGCAGGCTTGCATATTTTTTGATGTTTCGAAAGAAATCGTATCCCCTCTTATTTTTGCTAAAAAAGGTCAGATAATAAATATTCCTATTCCTGCTATTCTTTATTCCAAAAGTATCATACACACTATCTGGTTCTAAATAGCCAAGCTTCATGATATTTTTGCAATAATAGTCATAGAGAGTTTTCCATCTTGTTGTGCTATTAAAATGTCTTCTAAATTCATCTCTCCAATCCTGACCACCCAAAAAAATGTCAATTTTTGTAACATCGTTAGATTCTAGCCATTTGTCAATATTTCTTTGCATAGACATTCCAAGAGCAAATAAAATCATTAGATCAATCCGATGATTATTTGATAGTAGCTTTATACATTCGAAATCAAAATCAATATTTGTTGGATCTACAAAAGCAAAATACAATTTATTGTTATCTATATAATTCATAATTTTTTTAACCGCTGATTTATAATCCTCAGAATAATATTTGATCATCCCATTATATTTATTTGGGATTTCCTCTTTACTCCAAGACTTGAGAGAAGAAATGTTCAAAGGATTAAGGTCATTGAAATAATATTCTGAAAATGAGTAATCTGTTTTTTTCAGACCACAAATCGGAACATCGATACCGTTTTTCGCCATTAATGTATATTCCACAAAGACCATCATCTTTTTCATCCGTACAGCTGATACATTTTTCTAAATTCATTTTAATAAATTCCTTTTTTGTCAAGGGCTACGCTCAAACTGCGTCGCAATTTGTCTTCAAATTTAAATGAGCAACACCCAAACTCATTCTGGTATAAATCTTGACAAAATTGCTGAAACCGGCTGCTTTTGTGTGCAAGCACATTCTTTTAATTCTAATTCTTTACGATTATTATGAATTGATCTTACCTCTTTATTTTTTCTATAAGTTTTTTATGATCTCAATTTTCTAATTTACCCGTTATTTTCTAGTTGTTCTGGTGGAATATTTTCAAAATGGCACAAAAAAATAAATCACTTTCCGTCCGCAAAAAACGTCAACCATTTACAATTTTGTTGCACAGCCGCTATTTTTTTAATTCCATTTATGTTAAAAAGTCCTTAAAGCGCTGTTGAATAAATTTTACGGTATTACACTGTTAAATTAGATGTTGGGACAATAAAATGCAAATTAAAAATATCCCATGGGGCAGCCTTTCCAATTCTGATGCGCACCGGACCAAAATGAGATACGCACCGGACTGAATTCTTGTACGCACCAGACTTGAATGAGATGCGCACCGGATTTTATTTTCCCTAACGCATCAAAATCATTTTCCTGGTTTCCACAAAATTGCCGGCCTGCAGCCGATAAAAATATATTCCGCTGGATAGTCGGCTGGCGTCAAATTCCACCGTGTAGGCGCCGGCCTGTTTTCGTGAATTAACCAGGGCGGCGATTTCCTTTCCCAGCAGATCATAGACTCGTAATGAGACAAACATTCTGCTGCCAATTACATACCGGATACGGGTGGCCGGGTTGAAGGGATTGGGATAATTCTGGCTCAGACTGAAGCTTTCCGGAAGCTGCTGTTTCTTTCCGGAGATGCCAACCGGATTGCTGTAGATGGTCAGGTTGGAGGTCATCCCGCTTTTGCCGCCGAGTTGATCCACCGAAACGACTGAATAGGAAGCATCCCCCGCAAAGCTGCTGTCAGGATCGATTACGGTATATTCACCATTCCTGAAATGACCCGGATCTCCCGGGAAGACCGTATCGATGGCTGTCCAGGGACCCAGT
>JARRRC010000350.1:0-4977 GCA_037381105.1 Desulfobacterales bacterium | reverse complement strand
CGGACACGGGGTGAGAAAATGGGATACCATGGAAACTCTATACAGTTTCTTGGCCCTATCCGAGTCTTCATACCCTTTTGTGATTCAGCCTTTTTTGGAAAATTTTATTGATGTGCGGGTGATTATTGCAGGAGATTATACAGAAGCTTACGTTCGGCACAATCCCAATAATTTCAGGATGAATATCTCCATGGGCGGCAAAAATTATCCCCATGAGATGAGTCCGGATCTGTTGAGTTTTTGCCGCAGGGCCATGGAACGCGGTAAATTCCCTTATGCCCACATAGATATTCAGGTGACGGATGGCGGAACCAATTACCTTTCGGAAATTGCTTTAAACGGCGGGACAAAAGGTGCAAAGATTGGTCAAAAGGAACTCAATCAAAAGAAAAAGGAGTTGTTGGAACGCCTCGCAAACAGACAAGGAGGTATTTTTGAAAACCAAGGAAACGGCTGAAAAACGACCTGAGCGGGTACCTGAAGTCGGCATTGTCATGGGAAGTGATTCCGATTTGCCGATTATGGAAGAAACCGCCGCTGTTTTGAGACAGTTCGAGATTTCCTATGAAATGACGGTGGCATCTGCACACCGAAGTCCCGAAAGGGCGGCTAAATTTGCCGCTTCCGCACATAAACGCGGCATCAAGGTGATCATTGCAGGGGCCGGGCACGCTGCCCATCTTGCAGGAAATCTCGCGGCGTACACTTCACTCCCGGTGATCGGTGTTCCCATAGATTCGTCCTGTCTTCAGGGCTTGGACGCGTTGCTTTCAACGGTTCAGATGCCCCCGGGAGTCCCGGTGGCTGCGGTGTCCATCGGCAAGCCGGGAGCAAAAAACGCAGGGATCCTGGCTGCACAAATCCTGGCGCTTTCCGACCCAAACCTTGCACAAAGGCTTCAAATCTATAAAATGGAGATGGCAAAACAAATTGATCAAAAAGCCAGAAAGATTAAAGATCATTCGCGTCGATCCGTTAAATCTTCGGCATGATCAACTTACAGCAAACCGCTTCTGATTCTCATCGAACAGCAGACAGATCTTTCCAGACTGGTTCAAAATGTTCCTTTCTCCGCTGAATCCATCATGAATATCTTCTGGCCGGGTGCAGTAACAATTGTTTTTAAAGCCATTGACTCCTTGCCGGCAAACCTTACCGGAGGCACCGACAAAATCGGTATTCGAATGCCGCAGCATCCGGTAGCGTCGGCACTGACGAAATTCGTCGGCGGTCCTATTACCGCTACAAGTGCCAATATTACCGGTAACTCAGGATGTTCAACGGTGTCGGACGTCACCCCGGGTATTTTGGATCAGGTGGATCTGATTCTTGATGCCGGACCACTCAAAGGGGGCCTCGGCTCAACTGTTGTCGATGTGACCGTCGATCCTCCGGAAATTTTAAGAGAAGGGGCCATTTGCGCAAAAGACATTTTTATGGCGCTTGGCACTTCGAATGTACGTTAATAGTGAGACAAAACAGGATGTTTAAAATCAGTGACATTGCCGATCAGGTCTTATTTAACTGTAATATCACGGATTCTCAGCATGCCGGACTCTATTCCATCTGCGGATTGGCACTGCGATTGCGGGATTTGTACAAGTGGGAGAACAGACTGGAGCCATGGACCATTTGATGTGAAAGGCATCAACGAAATTCTGGAATCTTATGGTTTCATTTACGGCGGCGGGTATGCCCGAGGCCTTAAACCCTCTTTTTTTCTGGCTGCACTTGAAGACAAAAAAGAGATCAACCATATTACGGTGTTTATTCTCGGCAGAGAATATGCCCGAGATCTTTTGACCATCCCGGCATTGTCTCAGGATAACTGTATTTATATTCGGAAAGAATCCGCCATGCTGTTTCTCTGGGATCAAATATTTTATGTAAAAAAGTCAGGACGTTATGCTTTAAAATTCGGTTTGAAAAACTATGGACTGAAAGACGAGACACCCGAAGTTTTACACCGTAATTTGTCGGCAATTGCCGCAAATGAAACAGATACATACATTTATCATGAATTGGGGGAAATGAAGGATACGGGTTTTGACCGTGAAACATGGCAGGAAATTATTGCAACGTTTCCCCACACCCCCATCGAACTTTTAACCCGAACCGTTAAAGACATTTTGGCAGATACCAGCAAATACGGAACATTACAGCATATCATCAGAGAGCAAAAAACAGCTTCTTTGGCATTTTATGTTGCTTTTTTAGAAAGCTTTACCAAAATTTTATTTCCTCAAGTCATTGACGCGTTTCAAAAATTTACCCAAACCCGCGACTGGAACTTGGTAGAAGAGGCGGTGAGCGAAGGGTATCAAAACGCCAAATCCAGCGCCGAAGCGATTGTCGATATTTATCGGACCGGAAGAGAGAAAAATGATATGAAATGGGTGGAAAATGAGATCGCAAAGCGCTTTAAATCCTGTTTTCAAAGATAAACAAGTTTAAATAATAAAAAAATGATTTCGGAAAAAGAAAAAAATCAAATCGCAAACTGGGGCCGGACACTCAAAGACGATATATTCATACGGCTGGTCTTGACCGAGGACAAGCGGAGCCGGACATTTCATGATTTCTGTAAGGAAATTGAGCACATTGTTCCCAAGATAACAATAAAACAGGAGAAAGATGAAGACTCAAAACTCCCCGTCATTCAGATCGGCAATATTGGATACCAGGCGATTCCCTTGGATCGGGAACTCGAACCTTTTCTAAGTGCGTTGGCCGTCGATGACAACCGAATCCAAAATATCCCCTTGTCGGTTCAAGGCAAGCTTTTGCAGGTTAAAATTCCTGCGTATCTGAAAGTCTATATTATGCCCGATTGTCCGTTTTGTCCGGCTGCGGTAAAACAAGTACTCCTGCTTGCCGCTGCAAGTGAATCCATAAAACTGACCGTTGTTGACGGAGCATTGTTTCCGGAAATTGCGGCATCCGACAAAATCCGTTCAGCACCAACGGTATTGCTGGATGATCAATTTCACTGGTCCGGTTCGATTCAGACCCAGGACATCGTCGATATGATATTAAACCGTGATCCTTCCCGGCTCAGCGCATCATCGTTAAAAGCCATGTTTGAAGAAGGCGGTGCAGCAGAGGTCGCTAAAATGATGCTTGACACCGATAAAATCTTTCCGGCATTCATGGAACTTTTGGTTCATACAAAATGGCCGGTCCGCTTGGCGGCCATGGTGGTATTTGAGACCATCGCCGAGAAAAATCAACCATTGGTCCAGCAAACCATACCATTTTTATGGGACTCCTTTTCCCGAACAGAGGACACCGTCAAGGGAGACATCCTTTATCTTTTCGGAATTTCCGGGGATAAAGAGACAATTCCAAAACTTAAAACCGTTTTAAACGGCCCTTATGCCGTTGACGTGAGAGAGGCCGCTGAAGAAGCATTAGGAATGCTTAAATAGTGCCTGAACGAACACTGTCTTTTTCGCTGATATCTGCGTCAGACTCAAATTTTAATCCTCGAAATACTGCCAGTATTCCTGTGGTTAAAATTTTCGTCTTCCTTGAGCTTAACGAAAAATTCTAGTTTTCGTTTGGGCACTAAATAGGAAAAAAGATGGTCAGAAAACCAAATCCATTACTCATTGAATTTCTGGACAAGAATATTCCGCTTCCAACCATAGATTGGGAAACCGTGCCGCCGGGAGTGAATCCGACGGATGCGTGGGAGATGTACGATGAAACCGTAGAGGGTTGGGTCCCCGTATGGTTTCCCATCTGCGACCGGAAAACCGGCAGATCCTATGGAGAGTTCGAGAGAGCGCTGTTGTTCAACGACAGCCTGGAAAGGATTTTAAAAGCCATGAATCGATGGCCGTTGTGGGGCTCTCCCAAACAGAAAAAACACGCGGCGGCATTTGCCCTGCTGCAATTATATTGTGAGACGAGGGCGCTTTGCCCTATGGTTTAAATTCAACGGACTCGTGCAATGGCTCTGCTGAGTAAGGCTTGTGTTTTTTATCTTTTTTACGTTTTTGTGATTTAAACTTTAATCGGCAAAGATCCTTTTTCAGTGCCTTGCTGCGCCTGAGCCTTGTTTTTCTTTTAATGTCTCCGTATTTTCCAAATCTGCCGCCCATGGATTTATCCTTTCACGTCAGATTTATTATCAATTAACGGGCTGTTGCCCAAATCATTTTTCGCTGGCGCTGAAACATTTTTTGATAAATCTAAGGCTCGTTTGGGCAACAACCCGTTAAGATGTGATTATATCATTTATGATTCATATTGTATAATTCGGGCTATATACCCTGAATAATCATTAAGTGCCGGGATATACTCTTCATTTAAAAGAGATGATGAAATCATGAAGTCTGCGGTGGAACGATTGCATGCCGTCGGGACATTGTACAAAACAGCTATCCTTAAAAGTGCTTTTACGTCAACATCATGGGGCAGCGGCTGCATGGGATCCCATAAAAATATCATTAAATCGATGTTCCCCTCCGCTATCATAGCGCCCAATTGCTGGTCTCCTCCCAGCGGGCCTGATTTTAGTTTTATGATTTCAAAATGTTGTGCGTCTTCATAATTCAATCTTTTCTTAATCGCTTCCTCAACAAACTTGCCTGTGGTTCCGGTGGATATCAATTGGTGATGGATCAGTATATCATAATTCCATTCGGCCCATTCGATTAAATCTTTTTTTCTGTTATCATGAGCCACCAAAGCGATACGTTTGATTTTTTCCATTATACTTCCTCCTGATGGAAAGAAAACCCTGAAATTGCAGTTTTTGAAAGTCGTTATATCCATTTATTCCGCCGGTCTCAAACACTGCTTTTGTTAGGAAAATATTTTGTCATAGAACTCGGTTGATAGCGAAGTTGCCTCCATCATCTCGTTATCTTTTATAATTATAACAGAAGTTTCGCACTCTCTATTTTCAGCAAAACGGGCAACGTGAAGCAGGCCAGAAAAATTTTATAAGGTAAAATCTATAAATAAAAT
>JARRRC010000349.1:0-4680 GCA_037381105.1 Desulfobacterales bacterium | reverse complement strand
TTGATTTGAAAACCATGGAACCACTAATCAATAGCCCTGGATTTGTTGAGGGATTGAAAAACTTTGTAGAAGCGACTAAGTATATGCCTCCAGGCGGGCAGAACTTTGGCTTAGGGGACGAAATATTCTCATTTGGCGGGGGACAGACGCTATTCAGCTATTCTTGGGATGACGCCTTTGTGCAAGCCCAGCAAGATGACAGCCCCATCAAAAATAAGGTAGGTGCAGCACCTCTGCCCGGCGCTGAAAAGGTCTGGAACCGAGTGAAAGGTGCCTGGGACAATGAATATAACTACGCGCCATACATCACCTGGGGATGGGGGGTAGCGGTTGCAAAAAACAGCAAGAACCAAGACATGGCCTTTGATTATCTTTGCTTTTTTGCCAATCCAGCCAACCACGCAGCTGATTTGTCTATTGGTCGCTTTGGCATCAATCCTTATCGGAAATCTGACTTCGATCCAAATTATTATGTCGAAAATCAGGGCTGGGATAGAAAAGTTGCTGAACGCAGGAAGCGCTTGATGGAGTCGCCGCTGAGTGGAAGAAAATTGTCAAGCGGCTGGGTGAAGACAGGATAAGAGATGCATACTCCGCTGTTGTCGACTTAGAGGACAATAAATAGGTTTTTGTATCAACAACCGCCCTTTTCAAAAAGGGCGGTTTCTTTTTAATATATCCCGACGCCGACAATTCAACTTTCAGTAAAATCGGTTTGCCTCTGCGCGACGATTTGCCTATCTACTTTCCGGTGAATAACAAACATTACACATGGACTTCAAACATAAACAAATATTCCTGTTACCCGGATTAATCGTACTACTGGGAATTTTGATATTTCCCATCGTCTTTACCGTTCGGCTAAGCTTGTCAAGCTGGGATATCATTGTCCCGGGACTCGATTGGATCGGTATTGATAATTATATAAGATTATTTACGGACGATAGCCGGTATTGGGAAGCGCTGGTGAGACTTATCTTCTTTTCTTCGGTCACCGTTTTTCTTCAATATGTGATCGGTTTTACACTGGCCCACCTGGTTTGGAAAGAGGTTATCCTAAAACGATTTCTGCGGGTACTTTTTTTGATACCGATGATGACGACGCCGGTCATCATGACAGTTATTTGGAGAACCATTTTCCACGAATCGTTGGGGCCGGTGAATGATATCCTGAGCAATTTTGGTGTTGCTTATATTCCATGGCTAACGGATGAAAGTTGGGGAAAACTCAGTGTGATTATTGTTGAAGTCTGGCAATGGACACCGTTCATGTTCTTACTGCTGCTGGCCGGCTTGTTGTCGTTACCCAAAGAACCTTATTTAGCGGACCTGGAACGGCAACGGAAACGTCCAGTTTTTATATTTACATCAAAGGATTGAGGGAATTCCAGCTGGGATATTCAGCAGCCATGTCATTCACCTATCTAATTATCATGATTATCAGCTTGACGATTATCGCTAAACTCTTGCACCGTTTATTGATCAAAACCTAAAGCGTTACGATGAAAAGTCTTTACTATATAATTAAATACGCATTTATCACCCTTTGGTCTGTTTTTGTGATCTCTCCCTTTTTGTGGGCGTTATCCACGTCCTTCAAAAATGCCAACGCTGTTACAGGTGGTGCGACCTATATACCATGGCTCCAATTCCAACCAACAATGGAAGGCTGGCGGGTGCTGGTAAAAAGTGGCGGTCAAGGCGGTATCGACATTATCGCGCCTTATATAAACAGCATCGTGGTGACCGGGTCAGCAAGCGTGATCAGCCTTATTTTCGGCACATTGGCAGCATATGCATTGTCGCGATTCACCTTCAAAGCCGGTTTTATCAAGAACAACGACATCACCTTCTTTTTCATTTCCCAGAGAATTATGCCTCCCATTGTGCTGTCTATTCCGTTTTTTATTATGTTGGGTAAATTCGGATTACTGGACAGTTTGCCGGGTCTTGTCATTGTTTACGTGGCCCTGTTGATGCCAATTGCTGTTTGGATCATGGTCGATTTTTTTAACGGTGTCCCCAGAGAGATCGATGAAACAGCGCTGATTGACGGTTGTAACCCGTTCCAGGCCTTTTACAAGGTTGTGCTGCCAAATTCCTTACCGGGCTTAATTGTCGCTTTTCTATTTTGTATCATCTTTGGCTGGAACGACTTCTTTTTTGCTTTCGTTCTAACCTTCACTAAAGTTCAGCTGATACCAGTTGCCATCGTAGCCTTAAATTCGTCTGTCACTCCCTGGTGGAGCCTATCTGCCTCCGCTTTAGTTTCGGTCGCACCTCTGGTCATCATCGCCTTCATTGTGGAACGCTACTTGTCCAAGGGAAATTTGTCAGGTGCCATAAAGTAAATAAAATGACTCTTATAGCCAAAAATATTACCTACAGACCTGACGAAGAATTTCATCTCAATGATATTTCGTTTGAGATGAATAAAGGTGAACTCTATACCCTTTTAGGAAGAACATTATCCGGAAAAACAACCCTGCTCAAAACCATTGCAGGACTCCAGCCATTTGATAGTGGCGTTTTGCTTTATGATGATCAACGATTTGACAAACTTCCCGTATGGCAAAGAAATGTGGCAATGGTTTATCAGCAATTTATCAACTATCCGCATTTAACGGTTTATGAAAACATCGCCTTTCCCTTGAAGCAGCGAAAACTGGCCGCCCGTTCAATCGATGAGCAAGTACGTCAATCGATAAAAACGGTGGGACTAGGCGGTTTTGAAAACCGGAAAATACACGAGTTATCAGGAGGGCAGCAACAAAGGGTTGCCTTAGCCAGGTCCTTTGCCAAAAAAGCTCGAATCATGCTTCTGGATGAACCCTTGGTCAATTTGGACTACAAATTAAGGGAACAGTTACGGGATGAGTTTAAAAACCTTTTCTCAGCTGAACTATCTTCTGAATCCATCCTGATTTATTCCAGCACGGACCCGCTCGAAGCGATGCAGTTAAATGGTCACACTATCGTCATGGATGAGGGGCGAATTCTGCAACATTCAACCGCTAAGGACGTGTTTGAAAACCCGGCAACGATTAAAGTGGCTGAAATCACGAATGACCCGGTCATGAACACGATGCGTGGCAGCATTTCAGAGCAAGAAATTGTTATTAATAGCGATTTTAAACTGAAGCTGCCGGATCATTTTAAAAATTTATCGCCGGGTTCATACATTTTTGGCATAAGGGCAGCAGAGCTCACCATTCATGAAAACGGAATTCCATTCACCCTTGAATTCTCAGAAATTAGCGGCTCGGAGACTTTCCTGCATCTTGAAAATAATGGTGTTTCGCTTGTGGCGCTTATGGAAGATCTCGTCGCTATTGATGCACATCAGAAGCTGATGATTGATATCAACGTTGATCAAATGTACGCCTTTGATATGGAATGTCAATTAGTAAAGTCACCATTTCAAGAGTAACACAATGGCAAAAATTGAATTAAAAGAAGTCGCCCACACCTATCATCCCCAAGCTGAGCAAATAGACTATGCCCTGAAACCATTCAGCATCACCTTGCATGATGGCCGCAGATATGCTGTTTTAGGGCCTTCTGGTTGCGGAAAAACCACCATGCTCAATATCATGTCTGGTATTGTCACACCTTATAGTGGCCGTATTCTATTTGATGGTGTAGATGTGACACAAAAGCCGACAGCCTCCAGAAATATTGCTCAAGTTTTTCAGTTTCCGGTAATCTATCATACGATGACCGTCGAACAGAATCTCGCCTTTCCTTTGATTTGCAGAAAGGTGAGTAGCGACATCATAAAAAAGAAAGTATACGAAGTGGCAGAGACCTTAAATCTCCACCACCATCTAACGAAATCCGCAAAAAAGTTAACTGCAGACCAAAAGCAGCTAATTTCTTTGGGGCGGGGTTTGGTGAGGGACGATGTTTCCGCCATTTTGATGGACGAACCCCTGACCGTGATCGATCCTGATTTGAAATTCAGATTGAGAAGGACCCTGAAAGAGATCAATGAAAAATACAAAACCACCTTAATCTACGTAACCCATGATCAAAACGAAGCAATGACATTCGCTGAAAACATCGTTGTCATGGATCATGGCAGCATCGTGCAAAGCGGAAACCCCCAAGAACTTTTCGAAAAACCCCATACCACCTTCGTAGCCTATTTCATCGGATCTCCGGCAATGAACATGTATTCCTGCTCAATCGAAAACGACAAGATCAAGCTCGGGCAGCAAAAATTGAAACTTGATTATGACTTAAACCGGCTCAAATCCAAAAATATAAAGCTTGGGATACGTTCAGAATTCATCACCCTGGGCCAGGATCAACAGGAAAACACAATTGCGTGTAACATCAAGAATGACGAGGACTTTGGCAATTATAGATTGCTTACCTGTCATTTTGATGACTTGGAAATTAAAGTAAAAATTAACAGAAAAGAGCAGATTAACGCTGATACGATTTCTTTGCACTTGCCACCAGACAAATGCTGTCTCTACGAAAACGATGTCCTGGTAAATTAAAAAAATCAGGCTTTTTTACGGTAAACCAATCAGGCCCTGAGAGGATTACGATTACTATAATAAGACAAACTGAAGGAGGCGATCATGTCCAAACCAAAAGTGGCCATTGTAAAAACCGGCGGATTGAAAGGCAATCCCGAGTTTTTAGGCGGTAAATTTGTCCGCTATGATG
>JARRRC010000348.1:0-3365 GCA_037381105.1 Desulfobacterales bacterium | reverse complement strand
GCAACGAGCAGTGCTACCCGGGTTTGATCAATTCCCAAGATCGTTCTTCGCGGATTTCCAAAGCTTGAACTGCTTGCAAGCGCCTGGAGTTCAACGAGTATCGGTCTTGTACCTTCCATGCTGGCCGTGACAATGGAACCCGGAGAATTGATGGGGCGTTCGGAAAGAAATACGGCTGAAGGGTTGGTTACCTCATTGAGGCCGTTTTCATTCATTTCAAATACGCCGATTTCATTGGTCGACCCAAACCGATTTTTTACCGCCCTCAAAATCCTGAATACGTGATTTCGGTCGCCTTCAAAGTAAAGCACCGTATCGACCATATGCTCTAAAAGCCTTGGTCCCGCAATGGCCCCGTCTTTGGTCACATGGCCCACCAGGAATACGGGAGTTCCGGACTTTTTGGCCAGAAGCATCAGTTTCATGGTCGATTCCCGCACCTGGGAAATGCTCCCGGGAGCTGAAGTCAATTCCGTGCTGAACATCGTCTGAATGGAGTCAATGACCATCACTTTCGGCCGAAGAGATTCGGCAGTCAACAGGATTGATTCCATATCATTTTCCGAAACGACCATCAAGCCGGAAGATACCGCAGACAACCTTTGACTGCGCATCCTCATCTGTTGGATCGATTCTTCTCCGGAAACGTACAGCACTTTTGAGTCCTTTTCCGCGATACCATAGAGTGCCTGCAGCATGAGGGTCGATTTCCCGATGCCGGGATCTCCGCCGATCAGGACGAGGGAGCCTGAAACAAGACCGCCGCCCAAGACACGGTCAAATTCTCCGATTCCGGTTAAAAGACGATCTTCACGATCAAACGTGATATCGTCGATGGGGACCGGAATGGTTTGCGGTGAACCCAAAGACCGCCCTGCTCCTTGGGTGGATTTAGCGGTCTGGATTTCTTCCACAAAAGTCTGCCATTGGCCGCAGTCCGGACATCTGCCCATCCATTTCGGGGTTTGGTAGCCGCAGGACTGACATGAAAATATTGTTTTCGAAGGTTTTTTCACAACGATCCCCAATCCACTCAAACAGCTTCCAGTAAAAATTTAATGATAAATGATTTAGGCAACAGCCCGTAAAAGCAAAAACCAATATCGCCAATGGTTACAAAAACCTATACCATTACAAACAAGATCATCCATCTGCATTAAGGTAAACCCACTTGCATTTTGATTCATAACATGTCATTTAATTCCGATCAACAAGTGTCTTAAGACCACAGCTTAACCGCAGCAATTGAATCAAAATCTATGATCGATTACCATCTCCACACCCTGTTTTGTAACCATGCCGACGGCGGTATGGAGCACTATGTCCAAGCGGCCGTGGATTTGGGACTTCGTGAAATATGTTTTTTGGATCATCTGACCATTCAAAAAACAGAACCAGGGCTTTCCATGACACCGGAAGAAATTCCGTATTATTTTTATGCCGTTCAGATGTTGAAACAAAAATATAGAAACGATATCAGCGTTAAAGCGGGCCTTGAGATTGATTTCAACCCGGATCATATCGATTTATATCAGGATGTTGTCGACACTTATGCCTTCGATGTTATCGCCGCCTCGTTGCATTTTCCTAAAGGGGTGGACATTGTCAGTCACCGTTCAGGATGGCGTCATGGGGAAAAGGATGCGGACGACGTCTATGAACTTTATTTCGAACAACTCCAAAAGATGTTGGATTATGACTATTTTGATGTGATATGCCATATCGATCTTATAAAAAAGTTCGGTCGAAAGCCTGTGAGATCTTTTGAAAAAGAATGTGACAAGATCTTGGCGATCATAAAAAACAAAGACAAAACCATTGAGGTCAATACCAGCGGCTATGACCATCCCGCGGGAGACATTTATCCTTCTTTAGGGATACTCAAGAAATGTTTTGAGCAGGGGATATCCATCACAATGGGGTCGGATGCACATCATCCGGCGGATGTGGGTCGGCATTACGAGCGGGTGCTGCCGATACTCATCTCAACCGGGTACAGAAAACTGGCCGGCTTTACAAAGCGGCAACGCATCGAGATCCAAATTAGGGAGTAAAAACATTAATCAGTAAAACAAAACAAAAGGTTCACATGTTTTCTATTAGAAAAACCCCGGTGAGATATCATATACTATTGATCGGCTTTTTGACATTCAGCTTTTTATTCTTAATACAAAATACAGCCGTCTCAGGAGAGGGCCACGGATATTTTGAGTCTTTACAGGATCGGTTGATAAAAGACGGTTTTGATAAAGACCGAATTTTAGCGCTTTACAAAAGGCCTGAAGTATCTTTTGAGATTAAAGGCGTCTCACGGTTTTTGGTCCATCGCGAGGCTGAGTTGAATTACGATCAGTTTGTCAGTAAAAAATCGATTCGCAACGCATTAAAATATATGAAGCGGCACAAGGCGGCGCTGGAAGGGGCTGAGAAGACCTATGGCGTCGACAAACAGATTATTACGGCCATCATTCTGGTGGAAACCCGGTTGGGGGTACTGGTCGGAGGACCTTCTGTATTAAATACCCTCTCAACAACGGCTGCTCTGTCAGATGCCGATGTTCGAAAAATGTTTTGGGACGGGATTTCAAAGTCAACCCGGCTCAACCGGATGCAATTCGAAAAATGGGTCAAGAGAAAATCGGCATGGGCATACAAAGAACTCAAAGCCTTTTTGGAGTATACCGCCAAAGAGAATATGGATCCTGTCGATATTGTGGGATCTTATTCGGGCGCCATGGGAATTGCCCAGTTCATGCCGAGCAACATTCTTGTTTTTGCAAAAGACGGCGACAATAACGGAAGTACGAATCTTTTTGATCATGCAGACGCCATAAGCAGTATCGCCAACTATCTGAAATATTACGGATGGTATCCGGGGATCAACCGGGAAAAAGCCTATCGTGTCATTTATCATTACAACCACAGCCGACAGTATGTGGATACGATATTGAAAGTTTCAGCGATTTTAAAATCTAAAACCTGAATGAGTCCGATTCGTAATATTTTAGTCTTTTGAAAACATTACCGCTTCTTTTTACGAAGCTGTCAAATTTGAAACGCTCGGTTTAGGAAAGGACACCATTGGATACGGCAACGGTAATTGTATGGATAAAAATCAGCGTGGTTTTTTACCTGCTGACCGTGTTGGCGATTGTCGACATCGTGCGCAAAGATTTCGGAACCATTGGAAAGAAAGCGCTCTGGGGGATCATTGCCATGATTCCGTTTTTCGGATGGCTGGTTTATCTGATTTTTGGGTTCAGAAAGGGTAAAAAACCGGTGCGCGAGGATCAATAAACCCGGACAAACGCATCTGAATCCCAATGCACGGAAGTCAAATGCGTTTGCCATGATCAATACGCAAA
>JARRRC010000347.1:0-3366 GCA_037381105.1 Desulfobacterales bacterium | reverse complement strand
TTTAAGATAGGCGATTGTAGAAAAGACACTCAGCCACAGTAACCACTCCGACCAGTGCCACCCATCACGCCACCACGCGACACTGTCCCTGTGTCGAAAAAACTGCAAAATTTTGTCATTCTTTATTTTATTGAGTAACGACCTCTCAAATCTGAAGTTGATTATATCCCTGACGGCTTTAAAGAAAACCGCCAGGACTACACCAAACAAAACAGCTAACAAAACATGCACCCCCATTAAATTTCAATACCTCACAGGGCAATATGCTAAATTTTGCTTTTGCTGTCAATTTTTCCCTACCTCCATTTTAGTCCAATGTTCCAGTGACTTTTCTTTTCTAATCGGTTCCTCATGACCTGCCAGAGCCGGGGCAGCTATGCCCTCCTTTAACGTGTAGAGAACAACCGTTTTATAAAGTTTGCTCCAATCAACCGAGTCCACCGAATCAAAGAATATTAGGATTTCCTCGAATATATCCTCCGGAAATAATTGTTTCATTTTTTCATATGCTTTACTCTCCATAGCAAACAGACCAGGGATTTTTTTAGACTGCTCCGGGGTTACATCCGTCCGGCACAGACGATCTAATATTTTGCGGCTCCAAAACAATTTCTTGATTTCATTCATGTAAAAACTCAAGGGCATATCACCCCGTGCAAAATAGTGCTGCGACCTTTGCCCCGACCGCGACATATTCACCCGCTTTCGGTAACAGGCCTTGCAGAGTGAGTGTTTCCTGATATGAACCGGCTCCCCACACTCTACACAATACCGCTGTTGCATTTCGTTTGAACACGACCGGCAATAAGGACTTCGGTGGACTATCTTTTTATGGCATGAAGCGCACCAGCCATCATTTGCCCGTTTGATTTCCAACGCGCAATCGGCACAGAGGGCAAGCCGTGGCGTATATAGCGGCTTCGTTTCCTTGCATACGTGACACTGACCACGCCGCGCAAACTGCTCTTTCTTGTGGAATGAATTTTCATGATAACCCAGGAGGGCTTGGTTTTGACTTTTATAACAGTTATGGCATAAAGGGCTGTCTAAATACAGCCCTTCACGACCACAATTCAAACACACATTTTTTTCCTGCACACCCTTTAAACAAACATCACAAATACCGCGTTTTGTGGCCCGTCTTTCACTGCAAATAATACACTGCACGGTAAAGCCCCTTTCTAAATCTTACAACATGATTAAAGCATAAAACTCTGTTTATTAGTTAGCACTTTCCTGTGATTTAATTTGATGCATCTTTACATACGTGGATTGCTTGACCGAAATCCCGTCCGGCAACTCTCCCGTCGCCCGGTAATCCTGCATTAATTCTTTTTTCTTGAGTTTCTTTTGGGCCGGAATTACCTCGAAATATTTCTCCGGAATATTTTTCTCCGCTCCCGGCTCGATCTCAAGAAATGGGGCAGAGCTCACTACCGTAATTTTGGACTCAAAGCCGTTATATTCCTTCATCGCGCCTTTTTTGATGATAGCATCCGCCATGCTTTTAATCTGATCCAGCTTCTTTTTCTTTTTCTGCAGTTCTTTGATTTGCTCGTCCAGATCATTCTGTTCATCCTTCAGCATCGAATACATGGCCACCAATTTGTCCACCATGACAGCCGGGGGAAATCCCCGGTCAGCAATCTCAAGGGCTAATACCTTGACCTCATTGTCAATACTTTCCTTCATACATGCACCCCTATCTGTTTGGGTTAATAGTTGATTAATTGATTAAATCGGGTTACAGCTAAAAACCACCTTCCAAGCCCGATGGCATGGGCTTCATCCTCTCCAAGCTTCCGGCTATAAATCAGTGACATATTTTTTTGAATAGTTGTCTTCTTTACGTTGCCCTTCCATTTCAGGGGCGGGATGATCTCAAAAGGAACGCCCCACTGATTCACCGCACTGGATGCCAGAAACCCCGCTGCAAAGTCATGCGTCCGGATTCCATGGGGATTTTTTCCCTTCATTCTGATTGAACCGCCGAACTCGACCACCACCATTTCAGGCGCGTCAATTCCTGCAATAAAATCCGTCAACTTATCTTTCAACTTTTCAAGCCTCTTTACAATATCTTTGCCCGATACCCTTAACTCCGCGGAAATCTCAAGCTCTCCGCCCTTAAAATAGGCGACCCCGATTTTATTAGAACCGGGGTCAATTGCTAATAAGCGACCCGGATAACTCCGGGTATTTTTGCCGCCACTGGCGATCTGTTTTGTCCGCATGATGCACCCCTAATATGTTTTTGTTGAGTTGATACGCCTCATTGATTCCGATTAAGCCATTTATAAATGCCGTCTCAACCGCGCTCATATATCCGCGTTTAAACTCCGGCGTATCCGGCATTTGTGCAAGTCTTTGGTAATCGCCTTTTTTTATGATTTTATATATTTTTAACCACATAGTCACCGCCTCATTGAATCGCTCGTTAATAAAATAAATTAATTAAAGAAAACCAATAATATTTTTATTTTTTAAAAGGGAATCGACTCGTCTTCTGTTATTTCCGTTAAATCCGCCAAACTCGGATATTTAGCGGGGCTTCCCCAATTTTCCCAATAATTGGTTTCCGGTCTGTAGAACAAATTGACATCGACCGGGGATTTAAAATTGCGTTGTTTCCTGATCAATACTTGAGCCAGATTGTTTGTGTTATCAATATCATCCGTTGAATTAATCCCATAATACACCGGACGATAAAGAAACAACACCGTGTCCGCATCCTGCTCAATCGCTCCCGACTCCCGTAAATCCGCAAGGCTGGGGCGCTTATCCTGCCGTGCTTCAACCGCTCTCGATAATTGACTTAAAACCCAATTCACACAACCAAATTCTTTGGCATACAGCTTCAGGGTTCGGGTTAAGTGGCTCAATTCCTGAGTTCGATTTTCGCCATGGGAAGCTGGCATGATCTGCAAATAATCAAAGAAAAAATGCTTCACACCTTTGCGGCTCAACTCTCGCATGATGCCTCTGGCATCCATCAGGCTCACCGGCTTATCCACCATGTAAAGCGGCATGCCCCTGATTTTATTTACAGCCCTTGAGAATCCTTCAAAACTCTTGTCCCCGGCGCTCTCGCTGTTTGCCAGCCTGACGGCAAGCTGTTCCTTGCTCATTTCATACGAGAAGAAGGCAACCGGCTCACCCTGCAGTAAGGCAAAATTTTTTGCAAGTCCCAGGGCGAATGCCGTTTTGCCCATCGAAGGCCGCCCCGCAATAATGATCAAATCCTCATGGTGAATATGGAAATTCAGGTCCAGATCGATGAAGCCCGTTTTAAATTCCGTGTTTTTCATCCGCTCAAATACTTCCTCTGAGGCGATGTTCTCCGCTACATCCTGCATTGAATAATAT
>JARRRC010000346.1:0-5739 GCA_037381105.1 Desulfobacterales bacterium | reverse complement strand
CCTCTCTGCCTTTTTTCATGATTGACAGCCCCTTGACGGTACGAGGTAAAGTTTTAATATCATAGTGAAATACATCTTCATAAATCTTCCGGACAAAACAGGAACAATCCACGCCTCTCTTATCACATCCCCCCATACGGTGGGGTGTACCTTTCCAATCGTCATAAGCGTCACGAAGCACTCTTTCAATGATTCCCTTATCTCCGGAACCCTCTTTCAATTCTTTGGAGAGTCTGTGTTTCTCAAAGGCAGCGGGTGGTTTAAGCGTTGGCTTCTGATTGATGGTATGCCGTGTCTCCGCGCACCCCCAAAATACGATGGTCATCGAAAACAGCCATGCCCACAGATAATTTAATATCGATGAATTCCTGTATTTTTTCGTCGTTTCCATAACGTTCTTAAAACAACACAGCAAGGCCGGTCTATTCCGACTGAGATACTTTGTTACTGATCATGTAAGACCTCAAATGAGCGTAAACACGGATGGGGATTATAATATCCTAATTTCAATCTTACATTTCTTATCGAATTTTTTTCAAAAATCTTAAGGTTAAAAAAACTTCCCCCCCACCGGGTTTTTCCTAAAAAAGAATTCAACCATTTGGTTGACAATAGATGGCCTGTGATTATATTCAACCATATGGTTGAATATGCAAACGATAAAAATCTTACTGGCATACTTAAAGCGGTAAGCGATACCACACGTCGCTCTCTTTTGATGCAACTCTGCCAGCAAGGCGCCACTCGTGTAACGGACTTAGCGGACCATTATGATATGTCATTAAACGCGATTTCCAAACATTTAAAGGTGTTGGAAAAAGCTGGACTTGTAACGCGCAGGACTATCGGAAGAACCCATTGGATTGAGCCGAAAATCGATCAGGTTAGATTGGCTGAAAATTGGTTCAAGAAACTTAAATCGATCTGGGAACTGCGTTTAGAAAAGCTCGATGAAATATTGAAAAACGGAGGTGGTCAAAATGACTGATCTTACAGTAAACATAAACAAAATTATTCATGCACCCATCGAAAAAGTATTCGATGCGTGGTTAAACCCCAAAATGTTGTCGAAATTTATGAAGGGATTGCCGGATATGGCTGATGCTGATGTAGAAATCGATGCCCGCGAAGGAGGTCACTTCACATTTATTATGAATCTTGGCGATGAAAAAATACCGCACACCGGTAAGTATTTGGAAATCAGTCGCCCTGACAAGCTGGTTTTTACTTGGGCATCTCGCTACTCAGTTGTTGATAACAGCACGGTGACGTTAATTTTCACTAGGATAGATGGCAATAAAACAAAGGTTTCGCTGTCTCATGTTAAGTTTATCGATGAAGAATCACGCTCCGGCCATGAAGAAGGATGGAGTAATGTTTTAGATAAACTGAATGAAGTCATGAGTTAACCCATAAAAACCAATTGGCCTTGACGCAAGTACAATAATGAAGCAAATCACTGTACAAACAACGCCTCCCAACCGCCTCAAATCGGATTGCCACAAGCTGCTCCGGCCTACTATGCAGCTTGTGGCGGCCGATTACCCAAAGCGTTGGATTTTTTCTTCAACAAATCTGTATTGACAGGCAATTACAGATTACAATCAACGGTAACAAAACCAAATAAAGCCCAGCCACAACATAATGGGGTCTTTTGTATTGCTGAATTTTTTAGCAAGATTCGGGTGGACATCATGACTTTGCGCCATTAGAATGTTTTAAGGGTTAAGAATATAGGGAGGTCAAAATGTATGTTAACGACGATTCGCAGCAATCAGAAGATTTCAAAAGGATCGAAAAAGCGATTCGATTTATCGAGGTCAATTTTAAATCCCAGCCGACCCTCGATGAAATTGCAGCAAGCGTGAATTTTAGCAAATATCATTTTGACAGATTATTTAAGCGGTGGGCTGGGATAAGCCCGGTCCAATTCCTCCAATTTATGACGCTCAATTACACAAAACAAAAATTGGCCGAATCAAGGAGTCTTCTTGAAACCGCTTTAGATGCAGGTCTTTCAGGGCCCAGTCGTCTTCATGACCTGTTTGTGACATTTGAGGCGATGACGCCAGGTGATTTCAAAAGACAAGGGGCCGGGTTGAACATATCTTATGGTTTCTGCAATTCTCCTTTCGGTGAATGCTTGCTCGCAATTACTGAACGAGGTATTTGCCATCTTGGATTTGTAGAAGAAGATGAAAGATCCGAAACACTTGACCAGTTATTCCAAACCTGGCCGGGTTCCGAGTTTACTGAAAACAAAGAACGCATTGGCTCAATCGTAAAAAACATATTCAGAATTGGTCAAGTGCGAAACTCACAACCGTTTAATTTGCATCTTAAAGGTACAAATTTTCAAATTAATGTATGGAGAGCGTTATTAAACATACCCGAAGGATGGATTGTAAGCTATCAGGACATTGCTTCGTATATCGGGCATCCTAAAGCCTTTCGAGCGGTTGCGAACGCTATTGCCATCAATCCCGTTGCTTATCTCATTCCTTGTCATAGGGTAATCGCCAAATCCGGAAATATCAGCAAATATCGTTGGGGATCTGCGAGAAAGAAGGCTTTGATTGGATGGGAAGCAGCCCGAAAGGTATAAAAACCTTTTTAGCAACGCTATTGGCAAGAAAACACAAGTTTAATTTCGGTTATAAATCTTCACTTAGTAGAAGTTGAATTTTGGATTGGAAGCCTATAGTGACATTAGCAGGATATCGTTTGAATATTCAGGCAAGCTGCATCAGGTAATTCATCTTACCCTTCTTATAATCCGATTTCCCCCAAAAGGAGTCAAAATTCTGTCACCAGAGTAATTCGATGTCAAAACTTCATTATTTTATCTCACCAAATTTCATGATTTCATCTTTAACTATCTGAAATAAAATATATTTATTTGTCACCCATAATTTGGCATAATTTCTGCTTAACAAAATAGCTTGAGAGTGTTTCTAAAAATCGGAGATGCTAAAAACAGCTCACAGTTTTAAAGTCCTGAATTTTTTAAAACGATCTCGATATAATGCAGAACGACCTCTCAAAACAAATTCAAAAGGAGAACGTCTGGGCATAAAGCCCGGTTCAAAAGAATTTCATGCCCTAAAGCGTGGTCATGATCTTTACGATGAAATACATAAGGGTAAGAGTGGAAGAAAAGGCAAAGGCAAGGGTAAGAAATGATGACGAAGGCATCTGACTTTTTTGTTTTTCTAATTTTTTACTAATGCGGCTTATAATGTTGAAAAATAGCATACGAGGATAACAAATGAAGACGATTTATGTGGATGATACCAATCGGGTAACAATAATTTGCCCTCAATGCGGAATTGAAAAAAATATGGATGTGGCGAATTTCAAGGATACACATAAAAAGCTGAAGGCCAAATGTCGATGTGGCGAGGTATTTCATTTCTACCTGGAATTTCGAAAGACTTACCGTAAACACTTCAGGCTTGCCGGTGAATATTTTGTCCGGGAAAAAGATGAAATAGGTGAAATGCTCATCGAAGAAATTTCAGGAACCGGAATCCGATTTGCATGTCTTAAGCCACATAATATTGCCAAAGGTGATACAGTTGAATTGAAATTTAATTTAGACAATCCAAAGAGAACGGAAATCAAAGAACTCGTTAAAATAATATGGACAAAAGATCGCAACGTCGGGGCGCAGTACATCGATCAGAGTCGTTTGAAACGGATTTGGTTTTTTACCTAAAAACATAATTTATCTCGTAAGTATTTAAATAATTTTATAAATATCATTATATTTTCACGATGACCAACACCATCTACATTCATATGTCCTGAACAATCCTTGCTTGATATTTACAATTCCGATTTGCTATTAATCAATTTATATGATTTCATTTTATTGTACGCTATCCCAAGTTTCCCTCAATGAAAGATTGACCGTATATCCATTCAGTTTGTTGTTGATAACTCGGATGAGTAAAATATATTTGAAGGAAAATACAGGTACATGACCACCAAAGAAAACATAACCGCAAAATTCGCGTCTCATTCCTCCGGCAAATCTCTTGAAGAGGTTCATAGTTCTGTTAAGACGCAGCACCCTAAATTATGGAAGCGCATATTTGCTTTTGCAGGACCAGCCTACCTCGTTAGCGTGGGCTACATGGACCCGGGCAACTGGGCCACCGACCTGGAAGGAGGCTCACGCTTCGGCTATTCACTGATCTGGGTAATCCTGATGTCGAACATGATGGCGGTGCTCTTGCAAACATTAGCGGCCCGGCTCGGGATTGTCACCGGAAAGGACTTGGCTCAGGCCTGCCGATCAGAATATTCAAAATGGGCGTCTTATGCGCTTTGGATCCTGTGCGAAATCGCAATTGCGGCCACGGACCTTGCAGAAGTTCTGGGTACCATTCTCGGGTTGAACCTCCTCTTTGGCCTCCCCTTGCTCTGGGGCGCTTTAGTCACCCTGTTCGATACTTTTCTGCTGCTTGCCATCCAGAGATTAGGGATTCGCAAAATGGAAGCGTTCATTTTGTCCCTGATTACTATCATTGCAGGCGGGTTCATCGTCAATCTGTTTTTGGCAAAGCCGGATTGGGGTGCTGCTGCAGCCGGGTTATCCCCTTCCTTACCCGAAGGATCACTATACATCATTCTCGGGATCATCGGGGCTACGGTGATGCCCCACAATCTTTACCTGCACTCCTCCCTGGTGCAAACACGCCGTGTATCGCGGATCGTCGATTCCAAAGCACAGGCCTGCAAGTATAATCTCCTTGATTCCGCCATCGCTTTGAATGCAGCCTTTTTGGTCAACTCGGCGATTCTCGTTCTGTCAGCAGCCGTGTTTTATCGCCATGGGATTGTCGTAACAGAGATTCAGCAGGCACATAAGCTGCTGGAACAACTTCTCGGCACCCAGGCCGCTTCCATTGCTTTCGGGCTGGCATTGCTTGCAGCAGGCCAAAGCTCCACCTTGACGGGCACGCTGGCCGGACAAATCGTAATGGAAGGGTTTATCAAGATTAGACTCAGACCTTACTTTCGAAGACTGATAACGCGATCCATCGCTCTGGTGCCGGCGGTGGTGGTCATTTCAATCTCAGGAGATCAGGGCACCTACAAACTGTTGATTCTCAGCCAGGTGATTCTCAGCCTACAGTTGCCGTTTGCCATCGTTCCGCTGGTCCATTTTACAAGCGATAAGCTGAAAATGGGCTCCTTTGTAAGCAAATCCTGGGTGAAGGTTTTGGCCTGGATCACCTCCGCCGTCATCATCGTTCTGAACGGCAAACTGGTGTATGACCAGATCATGGAATGGATTGAGGGCGGTGCTTCTATGATTATATTGATTCTGGCCATTGGCATCGCGGCTGCCATTTCATTATTCCTCGTTTATATTGTCATCCTTCCATTGATTCACGGGGAGAAGAGCTGGAGAGAGGAAAAGCCTACCGGAGCCTCGAGAATTATCGAAGGAATTGAAACCCATCGAACCAAGCATATTGCCGCTGCCCTGGGACGAGATAACAGCGACGCTGCAATTGTAAGCCGGGCGCTGTCTCTGGCAAAGGCGGAAGGAGCGATGCTGACGCTGATCCATGTCGTCGATTCCGCTCCGACGCAGGTCTACCAAAGCGATGTATATGACGAACATACCCGTGAGGATGAACAATACCTGCTGGAAATTGCGGAGGAAGTGCGTTCAGCCGGAGTTGCGGTTGAAATTGCGCTCGCCCATGGTGACCCTGCCAGGGA
>JARRRC010000345.1:0-3373 GCA_037381105.1 Desulfobacterales bacterium | reverse complement strand
ATAAGAAATTATTCGCTAGCAACCGGTGGATGGTGGCCCTCAGGAACCTGGCTATTTTCGGCGTCCTTTTTATCGGCTGTTGTATTGTTGTGGGGCGGTTGTTGTCTATCTTGCTCGATCAACGAATACGCGCCGAAGGCTTCCTGCGCACGATCTATCTCTATCCCATGGCAATCTCGTTTATCGTTACTGGCGCGGTCTGGCGGTGGATTTTGAACCCCGATTTGGGGTTGGAGCGGCTTGTCCGCCAAATGGGATTTTCCGAATTTACGTTTCGCTGGCTGGTCGAGTCGAAGATGGCGATCTATACGGTCGTGATTGCGGCGGTCTGGCAGTCCTGCGGGTTTGTATTGGCACTTTTCCTGGCCGGACTGCGGGGCATTGACGACGCGATTATTAAAGCGGCTCAGGTGGATGGGGCCAGTCTGCCGCGCATCTACTGGCGGATTCTTATTCCTAGTTTGCGGCCGGTCTTTCTGAGTTCCGTGATTATTCTCTCGCATATTGCGATCAAAAGTTTCGATCTGGTAGTGGTCTTAACCCGCGGCGGACCGGGATATTCCTCGGATTTACCGGCGACCTTTATGTATGCCTTTGCCTTTAACCGCGCCCGGTTGGCATTGGGCGCGTCGAGCGCGATGATCATGTTCCTGGCGGTGATGGCCATCATTATTCCGTATTTATATTCAGAATTGCGAGGTACCCGTAATGCGTAGGAAAGAACCAGTTATGGTTGGTGAACGAACTCCGGCGGTCATCTTTGGCAGGATCATCATTTATACGATTTTGATTCTGGCCGCGATCTATTTTCTCATTCCGTTTTTTGTCATGGCAATCACGTCCATCAAAACCATGAATGATATCCGGACTGGATATCTCATCTCCTGGCCCCGGGAAGTCACCCTGGCGGCCTGGCAGAAGGCCTGGGGAAGCGCCTGTATTGGGGTCAATTGCGTGGGGATGAAAGGTTATTTTTGGAATTCGGTGCGCATGGTCATCCCGTCTGTAGTGATCTCGACGCTGATGGGGGCGGTCAATGGCTATGTCTTTGCCAAATGGCGCTTTCGAGGGAGTGAAACGTTTTTTTCCTTTCTGTTGCTCGGATGTTTTATTCCCTTTCAAGTCATTCTCTTGCCGATGTCGCAGACGTTGGGGCGACTTGGCATCGCCCAGAGTATCCGGGGCTTAGTGTTTGTCCATATTGTGTATGGGCTAGCATTTACCTCCCTGTTTTTCCGGAATTTTTACGTGACGATTCCTGATGAATTAGTTAAAGCTGCCAAAATTGACGGAGCCGGATTTTTCAGGATTTTCTGGAAGATTATGTTGCCGGTCTCAACACCTATCTTTGTGGTCACGATTATCTGGCAGACGACTCAAATCTGGAATGATTTCTTGTTCGGCGTGGCGTTTTCGGGCAGTGATAGCCAGCCTGTGACCGTGGCGCTCAATAATCTGGTAAATACGAGTACAGGCGTAAAGGAATACAATGTGGATATGGCTGCGGCAATCATTGCCGGGATTCCGACACTTGTTGTGTATATTGTTTCCGGTAAATACTTTTTGCGTGGACTTACTGCAGGAGCAGTGAAAGGATAATAAAACCTAAAATACGAAATCCGAATGTCGAAATTCGAAACAAATTCGAAATGCAAATATCAAATGATCAAAACAGGAGAATTCTTGGGATCAACCAAAATATAGTATTTTGAATTTTGGATTTTGTTGTTTTAAATTTGTTTCGGATTTCGAGTTTCGAATTTCGGATTTATTCTGATGGCCTCTTTAACAATTAATAATGTGACAAAAACATTCGGTTCAGTCGAGGTGTTAAAAGGAATTTCTCTTGCTATAGAATCAGGTGAGTTTCTGGTGCTTGTCGGTCCATCCGGCTGTGGGAAATCAACCTTGTTAAATTTGATTGCAGGATTGGAAACGATTACCACGGGCGAAATTAAAATCGGAGACCGCATGGTAAATAATATCAGACCCAAAGATCGGGATATTGCGATGGTGTTTCAATCCTATGCGCTTTATCCAAATATGAATGTGAGAAAAAATCTCTCGTTTGGACTGGAAACCCGGAGGGTCCCAAAAGCTCAGATCGAAGAAACGGTTCAAAGGGTTGCTACGATGTTACAGATTAGTGAACTGCTGGATCGAAAACCATCCCAACTGTCAGGCGGACAGCGGCAACGGGTAGCCATGGGGCGAGCGCTTGCCCGAGATCCAAAAATCTTTCTGTTTGATGAGCCCCTTAGCAATCTGGACGCCAAATTGCGGGTGGAAATGCGCTTTGAAATCAAGATGCTTCATCAACGCATCAAAACGACCATTGTGTATGTTACCCATGATCAGATCGAAGCGATGACGTTGGCGGATCGCATTGCTATTATGAAAGATGGAATCATTCAACAATTTGATACTCCTCAGCAAGTCTACGATAATCCATCCAATCTGTTCGTTGCCGGGTTTATCGGGTCGCCGTCAATGAATTTTACTCCATGCCGGGTTGTCCAACAGGAACAACGCAAAGGTGTTTTCTTGGACACGGGAAAAGAGAAGCCCTTCTTTCTGCCCATCGAACAATCCGATCTTTCTTTAGACTCGTGGCTTGACCGTGAGGTTATTCTCGGCATCCGTCCGGAAAAGATTGCCAGCGGATTCGCCGACCAGGAGGGAAATCCCGACATTTATGAGATCGAGAGTGTTGTCCAAGTTCTTGAACCAACAGGTCCGGATACATTGGTATTTGTCAATATCAACGGAACAGAAGTCACCTGCCGCGTGACCCCTGATGCTGTCAAACCTCCTGGAGAATCCATGACGCTGATGGTTGACAGATCAAAGGTTCTTCTTTTTGATCCGCAAACTGAGGAGAGGCTTGGCAGGCAAATGTTGAATTGAAAGTCTTCATCGAAAAGATTGAAAATTGAAAATTGCCAATATTCAATATTTAATATTTTATCCAATAAAAGACCAATTTTACATACTCTTCAAATACATACAATAATTCCGTCTCTCGGGTCCACCACTTCTCAACTGTTAACTTGCTTAGTTCCGGAGGCACGGACACATAATAGAGTTGTATGTCGGTGTTTGCAAAGACCTTCCTGAATGTCCACCGCAATCGCCTCATCCCAAAAGGATCTTCAAGAACTATCAATGAGGTCACCCCAAGCTTTAACGCCCATTCCCGGCTATAGATGGCATCTTCATATGTACTATCAGGGCGATAATCCAGAAAGATGGAATCCCTTGGAATCCCTCGTGTTATCATGTCCTCAACAATGAATTCTCCTATGCGTTTTTGTGTTCCTATGACCTGCCAATTTGGGGATAACACTAAAATTTTAGGAGCAACTTTTTGTTC
>JARRRC010000344.1:0-3386 GCA_037381105.1 Desulfobacterales bacterium | reverse complement strand
CGTAGTGAACCACTGCCGGGGATGGAGGACGAAGATGCCGAATAACAAAAAGATGTATGATAAGGGAAAAGTGATTGCAGGTTTATGCATCTTTCTGGTTTTGATAACGTTTCCTTTCTGGTTCAATTTCGGGAAGGCCGCTCCTGCGCCCGAAATTAAACTCAGCGATAAAGCCAAAGCCGCTAAGGAGTGCGTCCTTCCATTGGCACTCATCAGGTCTGAACATATGCAGCTCCTGAATGAATGGCGGGATGCGGTGGTTCGGGATGGCAAGCGAATCTATGTCGGCAGTGACGGGAAGGAATATACCATGAGTCTTTCCAATACGTGCCTTGATTGCCACGGGGCAAGGGCTGAATTTTGCCAAAAATGCCACACTTATGCTTCGCTAACCCCTTACTGCTGGGATTGTCACATCGATCCAAAGGAGGTAAAGTAATGGAAAGCAGCAGGAGAAGCTTTTTGAAATTAGCTGGAATTTCAGCACTGGGTTTAGGGGCCAAGCCGGTTTTCGATGTCATGGCTTCTTCCGGCGAAACCGCAAAGCCGGAAATCATAAAAGGTTCGAATGCTCTTTTGGCCAAAAGATGGGGGATGGTCATCGATACCCGAAAATTACAATCCGAAGAAGATCTGAAACCGATTGTCGAGGCGTGCATCAAAACTCATAATATTCCACAATTTGAAAATCCCCGTCACATCATCAAGTGGATTTGGACGGAAGAATTTGAGAATGATTTCCCCATGCAGGAACAGGAGGCCTTTTTAAATGACAGGCTCAAACACATACCTTTTTTAACCCTATGCAATCATTGTGAAAATCCTCCGTGTGTCCGTGTCTGCCCCACAAAGGCGACCTTTAAACGTCAAGATGGAATCGTGATGATGGATTATCATCGATGCATCGGTTGCAGATTCTGCATGGCGGCGTGCCCTTATGGATCGAGAAGTTTCAATTTTCGTGATCCCCGGCCCTTTATCAAGGAGCAGAATCCACAGTTTCCCAATCGAACGAAAGGGGTTGTCGAGAAGTGCAGTTTTTGCCAGGAAAGACTGGCGGTGGGAGAAATTCCTGCCTGTGTGGAAGCGTCCAAGGGTGCAATGGCCTTCGGCGACCTGGATGATCCTGAATCGGAAGTCAGAAAATTGTTAAGAGACAACTACTCAATTCGTCGTAAACCGGCCCTGGGAACGGGTCCATCAGTCTTCTATATTGTATGAGGTGGTTATGCTTGAAAAGGCTTTGAAAGGAACAAAAGGATATTATGGGTGGATGGCGGCGCTATTGGCTGTTATCGGTGTTGGTTTCGCCGTTTACCTGTGGCAGTTCAGGTTCGGCTTGGGGATTACAGGCATGAGCCGAGATGTATCATGGGGATTTTATGTCGCCCAGTTTACATTTCTGGTCGGTGTGGCTGCATCGGCGGTCATGGTGGTTTTACCCTACTACCTGCACAACTATAAAGCATTCGGCAGAATAACCATTTTAGGAGAATTCCTGGCGGTGGCGTCTGTGAGCATGTGCATATTGTTTATTTTTGTGGATCTTGGACAGCCCATACGGGTAATGAATGTTATATTGCATCCCACACCCAATTCGATGCTTTTTTGGGATATGATCGTTTTAAACGGATATCTTTTCCTGAATATCATTATCGGCTGGAAAGTGCTTGAAGCCGAGAGAAACGATGTCCCGCCGGCCCCCTGGTTAAAACCCTTAATCTATCTTTCCATTCCCTGGGCGGTCAGCATCCAGACCGTAACAGCCTATCTTTACTGCGGTCTTCCGGGACGAGGTTTCTGGTTAACCGCTATTTTGGCGCCGCGTTTTCTGGCATCGGCCTTTGCTGCAGGACCGGCATTTTTAATCTTGTTATGCATGATTGTCAGAAAATTGACCAAGTTCGATCCCGGCAAAGAACAGATCCAGTCATTGGCCAAGGTTGTGGCATATGCCATCAGCGTTAATGTATTTTTCTTTCTCTGCGAGGTTTTTGTGGCTTTTTACAGCAAGATTCCCGAACATACGCAGCATCTTAAGTACTTGTTTGTGGGACTTCAGGGAAAAGGAGTCCTCGTGCCCTGGATGTGGGCGTCTCTAATCCTGATGGTGGTGTCGATTATTCTGCTGGTCAATCCCGTAACTCGCAAAAACGAGACTGTTTTGGCCGTGGCGTGTGTAGCCGTATTTGTCGGAACATGGATCGACAAGGGGCTCGGGATGATCTCCGGAGGGTTTGTACCGAATCCTTTGAATCATGTAAATGAATATGTTCCGACATTGCCCGAAATTGTTATTTCCATCGGCGTATGGTGCATCGGTTTTCTGATATTGACCGCCCTATATAAGATTGCGGTAACGGTCAAGGAAGAAGTGGCTGGATTGATATAAACAATAACTGGCAACATCTTCACATTGAAAAGGGGGGGACATCCGGATGTCCCCCCCTTTTTTTATGGATAAGCATTGATGAAAAATTATTATGTTCACTTGTGTTCATGCACATATGCCCCGTGGGGATGTGCATGAACATGCTGATGGGGATGAATTTTTTGGTCAAACAGGATCTTGCCGTTTTCCATGGTATAGATATGATCTGTTGTTTCGGCCAGGAAGTCGATTTCATGAGATATGATAATATACGACAGGTCTAAGGTGGTGAGCACTTTTTTAAGTGTTGATTTTGTTTTATCGTCCAAACCGCTGGTGGGTTCGTCAAGGAGAAGTACTTCCGGCTCCATGGCAAGGACTGTGGCGAGTGAAACCAGCTTTTTTTCTCCTCCGGAGAGTTTGTATGTAATCCTGTCTTCAAAGCCGGAAAGACCTAAAAAATTTAACGTCCTCAGAGAAATCTCCAAGGCTTCATCCCTGGATTTACCTAGATTCAGCGGACCGAAAGCAACATCCTCTAATACGGTGGGTGAAAATAACTGGTCGTCTGCATCCTGAAAAAGAAGGCCTATTTTCTTGCGCACACTGGTAAAATCTTTTTCTGTTTTCACGGGACGATTGTAAAATTTTATCGAGCCTGAGCATGGCTTTAAGAGTCCCATGATGATATGAAACAGGGTGGTTTTTCCGCTGCCATTCGGTCCCATCAGACCGATCCGATCTCCTTTGTGAAATAGTAAATCAAGGTTGGCGAGAATCTCAGGGCCGCCCGTATAATTGAAACGGATATGTTGAAGATGAAGAATTAAATGATTCGTGTCCACTCCGCTATCCCCATAAGAACAATCAACGCCATCATAAAAATGATGGTAAAGATATCGCTGAGTATAAAAGAGAACTTTCTCAAGCTATAAAGATCTCCTTTGAACCCCCGGCACCGCATGGCATTATGAACCCTTTGCGCCCGGTCAAAGCTTCTGACCAGAATTATCCC
>JARRRC010000343.1:6578-8947 GCA_037381105.1 Desulfobacterales bacterium | reverse complement strand
ATAATACGGGATCGAATCACGTCTATATCCGCCAGGTAAAATTTAACTTCGGTTTCAAGGTATTTCATGGGGCTGCCCCCTGTTTTCAGTTATTCGATGGGTCGGGGAGTTTTTCTTCTCAGTGATTTAGGCCGAACCAATTTGCACCGAAAGCGGCATTTTCGACAAAAGACGCTATCCGGCGAATAGAAGTTATTAAAACATCTATAATAGAAATGGTGTATAGTGTCAAATCCTGTACGGTTTGAGATTTTTCACTTGACACGATTATAATTTCCATTATATTTAGCGGGTTTTACGAAAAGGAGAAAAAAGTGAAAAAGTATACCTATAGCGCCAAAAATACAGACAACCCGGGGCGGTGGTATCTGGTGGATGCCGAAGGTGCTATTCTGGGCAGACTCGCCAGCACCGTGGCTTCTCGACTGAGAGGAAAACACAATCCGATGTTTACCCCCCATGCGGATACCGGGGATTGGATTGTCGTCATCAATGCGGATAAAATTGTTCTCACTGGTAGAAAATGGGATCAAAAAAATTACTACCGGTATAGCGGCTATATCGGGGGTCTCAAAACCATTACAGCCAAAAAACTTTTGGAAAAAAGACCTGAAGATCTTGTTCGGTTTGCCGTCAAAGGCATGCTGCCCAAAAACAAGCTGGGCAGAAAATTGTTTAAAAAGTTGAAGGTATATTCAGGAGACCGGCATCCCCATGAAGCACAGCAGCCGGAGAGCCTTCAAATTTAATTAAACCACGTTATTATATATTATCGGGGAGTTGTATGGAGAAAGAAAACGTATATTATTCAACCGGAAAACGCAAAACTTCCGTTGCCAGAACATGGTTAATGGCGGGAAGTGGTGAAATTATTGTCAACAATCAGCCCATCGATGACTATTTTACGGTACTGTCCGCAAAGGCCACTGTAAAGCAGCCACTGGTTCTGACCAATACCATTGATGCATATAATGTAAAAACCACCGTTGCTGGGGGCGGTTTTTCGGCGCAAGCCAGTGCGATTCGGCACGGCATAACAAAGGCGTTGATATTGGCCAATCCGGATTTAAGAAAGACCTTGAAAAAAGCCGGCTTTGTGCGCCGCGATGCCAGGGTCAAGGAAAGGAAAAAATACGGCCAGAAAGGCGCGCGCGCTCGATTCCAGTTCTCGAAACGATAGCACTCTTTTCCCAATATTTCAGTCAATTTTTCCACACCGGCGCTCGCTTTTCAAGAAAAGCCCGCATCCCTTCTTGGGCGTCTTCATCAAGACAGTTCATGGCAATGGCATGGGTTGCAAATTCGTAGGCTGATATTTCGTTCAGGTCGACCTGTTTGTAAAATGTCTGCTTGCCAAAAGCCAGGGTCTGCCGGCTGTATTGCGCCATTTCCATGGCCAGGTCTCTGGTCCGCCTGGAGAGCGATTCAGCAGGGACCACCTGATTCACCAGGCCGAATTTTTCCGCTTGCTCCGCTGAAAAGAATCGACCCGTAAGCAGCATTTCCAAGGCCTTTCTTCTTCCGACAATCCTGACCAGTGGAACCGCAGGGGTCGTGCAGAACAGGCCGATTTTTACGCCGGGTGTTGCAAATTGCGCCCCGGTTTCTGCAACGGCAAGATCGCAGGCGGCGACAAGCTGGCATCCCGCCGCGGTTGCAATGCCGTGAACCTGGGCAATGACCGGTTGCGGAAGTTCGTGAAGGGTTTGCATCATCCGGGCGCATACCGAAAAAATTGTATAAAAGTGCCGGATGTCGAGATCGGGTCCGACCATGTCTTTGAGGTTGTGTCCCGCACAAAATGCCGGGCCTTTTCCCCTGATAACAACAACACGAATATCCTGATCCCGCGCAACATGATTTAACTTATCGAGCATGTCATTCATTACGTCGAGCGAGAGCGCATTTCGTTTCTCCGGGCGATTCAACGTCAGCCATCCAATGGGACCGTCCTTATCAAGCAATACGGGTTCCATGATGTATCCTCCACATAATATATCTAATTAGGTTTTTGAAATAAATTCGCGTTCAAGAAGCCTCCGGTATGATTAAATTTTTCCTGGAAGCTGTTTGAGTGGATTAGAGATCGTTGTGAAAAAACCTTCCTCGATCCGAGTTCTTTCAGAAAAAATTTAATCATACCGGAGGCGATCCTTTTCTTAGAAGTTTATCCGCACTTCGCGAGCTTATCCGATTCTATGCGATCAAACCATCATAAAAGAGATCATTCATGCAGCGACATTATAAAAAAATACGGAAAGCTCATTTATTTTTATCGGTTTTCCAGCATCGAACAAAATGATTTTCTCCAACATTGACAAAATCGATGATATTCGACCGGCACTGTTCTTCAACGAGGGGGCATTTTT
>JARRRC010000343.1:0-6563 GCA_037381105.1 Desulfobacterales bacterium | reverse complement strand
TTGGTATAAGCATCCTTCGGAAACGGCATCGGAATCATAGCGCGGTTCATGGGGTAATTTTACATCCCATTTTTTATTCGGGTCCGGAACGGCCGATAGCAAAGATATGGTATAGGGATGGTAAGGATGATCAAAAATATCCTCGGAGAGTGCGGACTCCATGACGGAGCCGTTGTACATCACGAAAATGGTGTTGCAAAGATACCCCACAATGTTGAGATCATGGGAGATAAAAAGGTAACTCAATCCCAGTTGATCCTGCAAGTCCTTTAAAAGATTAATGATCTGTGCCTGAATGGAAACATCCAGCGCCGAAACCGGTTCATCGCATACGATCAGGGAAGGGTCAACGCTCAAGGCACGGGCGATGCCGATCCGTTGACGCTGGCCTCCGCTGAACTCATGGGGATATCGATCCGCGCTGTCCGGGGGCATGCCCACCATTTTCAAAAGGGTCTCAAGGCGCTCTTTACGGCCCGGTGCGTGTTTATTTCCTGAAATTCGAATCCCTTCCTCGATGCATTGGCCGATGCTCATGCGAGGATTCAAGGATCCAAAGGGATCCTGAAAAATGATTTGAATCTCTTTTCGATAAGGTTTCATCTGTTTTTCTGAAAATCGGCTGATATCAAGACCCTTAAAAATTATTTTTCCTTCATCCGATTCCAGCAGTTTTAAGATGAGACGGGCGACGGTTGTTTTTCCACAGCCACTTTCTCCCACAAGTCCCATGGTTTTTCCCCGTTCGATTTCGAAGCTCACGCCGTCCACGGCTTTGACCCATCCGACGGTTTTTTGAATAAGCCCTCGGCGAATCGGAAAATATTTCTTCACGCCTTCTAATCGAAGAATGATATCGTTATGTTCGATTTTTGTTTTCATCTAATTTGAACGAGCCCCCTTTTCATACAATACCGGGCAGCGGGCCAAATGCCCGTGACCGTAATCGCACATTTCGGGGTATTCTTCCCTGCAGGATAAAATGGCATGGGGACATCTGGGATGAAAGGGGCATCCCGTGGGTTTATACGCCGGGTTCGGCACGCTGCCGGGGATGCTGTACAGTCTTTTTCCGCGTTTTGAAAGACTGGGAAGCGATGCCAATAGCCCTTGTGTATAAGGGTGCCGGGCGGAGCGAAATATTTGATCCGTATTTCCCTGTTCAACAATGACTCCCGCATACATGACATAAATCCAGTGAGCGATGGCCGAAACCACGCCGAGATCATGGGAAATATACAGAACCGACATGGATCGTTTTTGTTGAATGGATCGCAAAAGTTCAAGTATCTGGGCCTGTACCGTAACATCAAGGGCGGTGGTCGGTTCATCGGCGATCATGAGATCCGGATCACATGACAGGGCCATGGCAATCATGACCCGCTGTCTCTGTCCGCCGCTGAGCTGGTGGGGGTAGTCGCTGAGCCGCTGTTCCGGAGACGGTATTCCCACATCGTTAAGGAGCTGAATACAATACCGATAAAGCGCCTTTGTGTCGATGGGTTTGTGTATACGGACGGCTTCACTGAGCTGGTCGCCAATGGTAAATACAGGATTTAGGCAAGTGAGCGGCTCCTGAAAAACCATGGAGATATGATTTCCACGAATCTTTTGCATCTTTTTTTCATCGAGTGTCAAAAGGTTTTGTCCGGAAAAGATGATTTTCCCGTCCACGATGTTGCCGGGAGGTATCGGAACGAGGCCGAGAATGCTGAGCGCGGACACGGTTTTTCCACTTCCGGATTCCCCAACGATACATACGGTCTCTTTTTTACGAATCCCGAAACTGATTCCGTCCACCGCGCGCGCGGGTGCTCCGTTCCTTTGAAAATAGACCTTTAAATTTTCTACGTAAAGAAGGGGGGTGTCATGGCCCATAGGTTGCGTGTCCATTAAATGTTTAGTGCCTTTCCCTGAGTTTGGGGTTAAAAATATCCCTTAAACCTTCTCCAAAAAGGTTAAAAGAGAGCACGACAATCAATATGGCAATTCCCGGTATAAAGGTCAGCCAGGGCGCATCAAAGATGAAGTTTTTGCCGTCTGAAAGAATATTGCCCCAGGTAGCATGGGGCGGGGGCACCCCAAACCCGAGAAAGCTCAAACCTGCTTCGGTTAAAATGGCTGAAGCAATGCCGATGGTGGCCGAAACCAGCACCGGCGCAATGGCATTGGGCATGATATGCCGAAAGATAATCCTGAAATTGCCGATGCCAAGGGCCTTTGCCGCCGCTACAAAATCCTGTTCTCTTAAAGAGAGAAATTCCGCACGGACAAACCGTGTGGTCCCCATCCAACTGGTCAGTCCGATAACGATCATAATGTTGTATATGCTCGCAGGAAGCAGCGCCACAACGGTTAAAATCAGAAAAAAGCTCGGGAAACAGAGCATGATATCTACGATTCGCATAATCAGGGTATCCATGGAAACCGCATTGGCCATAAGGATCGATTTCAAGACCGGCGGTTCTTTTTCTGCTGATCCGTGCCCGGACGGGAAAAAGAAAACAAGGGTTGATAAACTGAGCAATAAAAGCACTGTGCCGGCAAAAATAGAATTGATTATGATAAGACCTATTCCTCCAATCAAACATAGAAAAAATAAAATATGGACCGTTTTAATATAGTGCTGGCCAAAATAACCGGCGATTCCGCCCATAAAGATGCCGATGAAAACCGATATGCCGACAGCCACAAAACCGACGGTCAACGAAACCCAGGCCCCTTGCAGCATTCTCGAAAAAACATCTCGTCCCAGATCATCGGTTCCCATCAAATAGACATTCAAGGGCGGAATCTGTTCGGGATTCAGCAATTCAAGATGCGGTTTGGACAGCGGCGGACGCAGCTTTTCCTGAAGTCGAATCATGGCAGGGTCGAAAATGGGTTTTGATCCTGACGTCAAAAGAAGGCCCGTGACGGCGCAGCAGAAAAAAAGGATAAAAATAAAAAGGCCTAAACCGGCCAGCCAGTTTTGCCCCAGCAGATGCATGAATTCCTGTTTCCGGGTTCGCTTGGGTGCCAATAAAGGTTCGGTATACATCTGTGTGGTTGTTGTTTCTTCTGTTGGATTCATTATAATCGTATCCTCGGATCAGCAACGAGATAAAGCAGGTCTGAAATAAAGGTGCCGGCCAGCACCAGAATGGCAGAAACAAAATTGACCGTCAGAATCACCGCCGCAGGAAGCCCTTTGGCTTTGGCGGTGCGGATATAATCCTGGTTTTCCACTTCGAGCATCTGGCCGCGAACATATCTCGACAGGACGGCGATACCGGCGGTGGCGCCCAGGACGGACGGAAGCAGCATGTGCCAGATGCGGTCATTGATCACATGAAATACGGATCCATTTCCAATGCCGAAGGTCTCCATGCCGATCACCGGGACATGCAAGTGGGTGACAACGGAAATGATCAGTATGTAAGCAAAGAAAAATCCGGGAATTGAAATCAAAAAATACGATAAAAATGTGGCTGTTCGGTCGTAGATGCCGCCCCTGTAAATGGCGGAACGGATCCCCACCGGAAACGAAAGGGTCCAGGTAATGAGGGTCCCCACAACAAACAAAGGCAAACTGTTTAAAAATCTATCCCAGATCTTTTTGAGGACCGGTTGATTGTCTTTCCAGGAAACGGTTTTGCCTGTAAAAAGGTCTCGATAATAATAAATATACTGAATATAGAGGGGCTTGTCCAGATGAAACTCTTTTCGAAAGCGTTCCATAATCTCGGGAGTGAACTTGGGATTTAAAGGATTCACCTGGCTCGGCTTTCCCGGTGCCAGATGAATGATCAAAAAGGATACAATGGAGACGAAAAAAAGCGTAATGGTTTTTTGAACGACGCTGCGTCCGATAAATGATACCATGGTTCATCCTTTGTCCGTAAGATGCGGAACTTGGGGAAGTTTAATCCATCGATTAAAATAGTAGGTGTAATTACCGGTTTTGGTAGGCGTTATCTTTTCATACCGTACGGCACCGCTGGCATCGACCCTTTTTATGACGATGCGTTTGTCCAAAACAGCGGTCCATTTTCCCACATAAAGAAAGGTATACGGCTGTTGTTCGGCGATGATGGCATGAAGCTTGTGACAGAGTTTAACCTGCTGTTCATGATTGTATTCCTGACGAATCTTGATAATAAGATCATCTGCTTCTTTATTTTTAAAACCCACAAAATTGAGCTGATACGGATGGGTCTGACTCGAATACCAGATCTGATAAAGATCCGGTTCAATACCCATCTGCCAGCCCAGAACCACCGCATCAAAGTCGTCTTTAAAGATGCGCTGCTGGATAAACACGGACCATTCCAGAACATCGGTGTGGACATCGATGCCGATCTGCTTCCATGCTTCCTGGGCAATGGCCAGGACCGCCTTTCGAAGGTCGTTACCGCTGTTGGTAATCAAAGTAAATTTAAATGGCTTACCGTTTTTTTCAAGACGGCCGGCCTTGTTCCGTTTCCAGCCGGCCGATTCCAAAAGCTTCAGCGCACCTTCGGGGTCATAGGGAAGAGGCTTGATGCCGTGGTTATAATAATCGGTCTGTTTGGCAAAAGGGCCGGTGATCCGCTCTCCCTGGCCGTAAAGAACATATTTTATGATTTTATTGACGTCAATGGCCATCCCAAGAGCCCGTCTTACCCTAAGATCGTTAAAAGGTTTTCGCCTCATGTTATAACCGATATAGGTATAACCAAAAGAGAGGCCGGAAAAGTGCTGGAATCTCGGATCGTTTTCCAGGCGTTTAACCTGATGGGGTTGAACGTCGTAGCTATCGAGCGTGCCGGCATAAAATTCCATTTCCTGGGTTAAAATGTCCGGGATGATCCGGTAGACATACCGGTGATAGTTCGGCGCCCCTTCCCAGTAATCGTCGAAACGATCCAGGATGATATATTGATCCGACTTCCACGTTTGAAATTTGAATGGTCCGCATCCCACGGGATGCCGGTTAAACGTGCTCTGGCGAATGGAAAAGGTTTTCGGATCTTTTCCGAGACGAAGGGCTTCTTGTTTGAGGGCTTGTGAATCGAGCAGGTGTTTCGGAAGAATTCCGATACTCCAGGTTCCCATAGCCGGGGAATAGAGTCGTTTGTAAATGATTTTTACGGTCAGAGGATCGACAACCTGGACGGTTTTCACCGGCTCGTAATCCGAGACGCGCGGCGACAGGTTTTTTGGATCCATGATGGCTTCATATGTAAACCGGACATCGTCGGCATTCACTGCGTGGCCGTCCTGAAACTTCACTCCGGGCCTTATATGGAACAAAAGAACCGGGTTTTGTTCGAAGGGCGGAATCAATTCTTTGGCGTATCTTGTCCATTGTTCTGTGGAAAGCCGGGCATCGCTTTTCAGGTAGTCTTTGCCGCGAAAGGACTTAAAGTAATCATTTCCTAAAAGGTGTAAGAGATTTTGGAAAAGATGCTGATCCACTTGATTCAAAACCAGCTTGATCCTGGCCGGAGCCGTCACTTTGAATCGAATGGTTTTCTGTTGATTTCCGGCTGAATCCTTGATTGAGTTCGTAACCGTATAGGTGCGGGGCAGGACCACGGAGATGTCCGTAATGCGGTTTAGAGTATGAACAAGATCAGGGTTTGCTACTGAGGATGTTTTTTGGGCATGTTTCATGAAGCTTGCCAGGGTGCGTGCGTCGGCTTTGCCCAGTCCCGGTATGCGTGCCGATGGGTTGACATAAAAATACGCTTCTTCATAAATTTTCCATGATTTGGCTACCCGTCCCCTGAAGCGAAGATCCTTGTCCCGGTCGATGAGGCCTTCGAACACAAAGCCATTGATGTCGCTGCTCGCGGAATCCGCGGAAAGGATGGGGTTTAAAAGACTGGCATCACCAATGGACCCGGCAATAAATTCAGTAAGGCGAGCGGGGTCGCCTCTTGTTTGCTCTTTGTATGTCGGCACCCAG
The DNA here is from genome assembly GCA_037381105.1 of Desulfobacterales bacterium. Taxonomy (GTDB): domain Bacteria; phylum Desulfobacterota; class Desulfobacteria; order Desulfobacterales; family UBA11574; genus UBA11574. Next base: position 631 of record JARRRC010000343.1, on the reverse strand, counting down.
AAATAAGACTGCAAAAGAACAAGAATCAAAAAAATGGGAGCGAAAATAAGGACGCGTTTGACAATCATAGAGGGTTTGCCATAAGTAAATGTTTTTAAACGATAAACATAGATTACTCATAACCATATGAGATTCGGGTTATTGAGTCAAGCGAAAAGCTGATGATGGCGTTATGAACAGGCTCCGGAAGAAATATGAATGAACCATTCGCCGGCACTCACAAACATCATTCCCTTGACCAATTCCATCGATTGATTATATGTTATGGGGTACAGGCAAAAATATCAATACAGGATAAACGTCCATGATTGTCTTTCGAGTATCGGCGTGGATGCCCTCAGGAAGCATAGCCTCGACGCAGCTGCCGCTCGGATGATCACGAATTCCGATTTTTGAATTGCATACAGATCGCACAAAGCCTGGTCCGGCCTGGAATTGTTGTAAATTACCGCATCCAGCGTCCTGCCCATAAAAGACTCCAGGTTGCGTACAAAATCCGAGCATTGGAAATTTTGGGTCTCGCCGTATTTGGTCATCACGTTGACGATGTAGATTAACTTGGCACTGGTGTTCTGGATGGCCGTATTGACTCCCGGGACGATCAGGTTCGGTATGATGCTGGTAAAAAGAT
>JARRRC010000342.1:0-3389 GCA_037381105.1 Desulfobacterales bacterium | reverse complement strand
GTCAGCAACCTCATATACAATGGTGCCGTTCTCTTCAAACGTCCTGACCGTCACGGAAAGGTCATCCCCGTCGCTCACTTGACAGGCATCGATAGCGTTGCCAACGAGGTTTGTCAGACATTCGTGCATGCTTTCAAAATCAATGGGGGCTGGGGCTATATTCCCGATGGTTTCATTGTTTAAGGTAATGCCCAATTCATTGGCTTTTATAGAATATAAGCCGATAACATCCGTTACGATTTCATCAGGATGGCATATTTTAGCCTGTATTTCACGGCCTTTGGAAAAGCTTAAAAATGCTTTAACAAATACGGAAACACGTTCGATGTTCCGTGCCAACATTTCCATGCCTTTTTGAACGCGGTCGATGTTTCCTTGCGTCAAGCCCGTTTTCAGCATATACATGCCGCCTTCAAGGGCGGTATTCAGATTCTTTATGCCGTGAGCCAGTCCGGCAACCGTATGCCCCACAGCAGATAGTCGCTCTGCCTCGAGCTTTTCTTTTTCAAGCTGTTTGATTTCGCTCATGTCTTGGGCTGAGAAAGCCATACCGATGTATGCGTCGTCAGCCACCAGCTTATTGCCGGTCAGGCGTACCGGGGTTGTCTTTCCGTCAATAGTTTTTACCTCGGCTTCCGGAAGGTAGACATGTCCTGGGTGTTCGAATACTTTGGCTAAAAAACCTTTCGGCAGCATGGCGGAAAGTTCCTCTTTCGATACCGACCGGGTGTTCTCAATATTAAAAATTTTTCGGGCCGCCGGATTGAAAATGGGAACTTTTTCTTTTTCGTCAACGGCAAAGATACCATCCCTTGAAGTCGATATGATGGTGTTCAGATAGCTATTCGCAATTTTTAATCCATCCTGCAGCTTCAGTGTTTCCGTAACGTCCACAGCCATCTCCATTACGACATCAAAACTGCCGTCTTTACGTTTCAACGGTATGGTGATCACATGTAAATGGAGGGGCTGTTCTTCTTTGGTTTTCCAGGCGTGATATCCGGTGTGTATTTGGCCGTCTTCAAACGTTTGTCTGGCCGTACATTCACTACATTTGTGTTTTAATCCTTTGAGGGCATTGAAGCAGAATTGGCCCACAGGATTTCCGAGAGAATCCCTGAGTCGTTTATTTGCTTTTACGATGTGGAAGTCTTTATCGATTAAGAGGATGTTGCAGGGAACCTGGTCAAAGAGAATTTGATGTTCATCTCGAATCTGAGTGGCTTCGGTAATGTTGGTAAAGATATGTACGATATAAGGAAAATTCCCCTCTTTGTCCACTATGGGGGTGGCATGCTGTAAATAACTGATATAACGGTTTTTTATATCATATCCCGATTCTTCGTTTACGCGGGAAAGGCCGTCTTTAAATGTCATCGTGCTTTCACAGTAAGCACACATTTCATCTTTGTTTTTATAGGCGTTGTAACATTTCCGGTTTTTCCAGGCGCCGAACAGTTTTTCAAAAGCCTTGTTGGCATAAACCAGATTGTAATCCGGATCAATAACGGCAATTCCTAAAGGAATGCTGTCAATCAATTGCAAGCTGATCCATCTCTCAAGATTTTTCGGAGATGCTGTCTGGGTATATTGCTTTCTCATTGTCTTCGTGCGATTTGCCGGAAAATTTCGACTTGACAAGAACCGGTTTCAAAATTTATATCATAGTAAAATTATATATATTAATTTCGTCTATATTACAACCGTTAATTTAAATGACATGAAACTGACAACAAAAACGCGTTATGGCGCCCGATTGTTGATCGATTTGGCTCAGCATCAAGGCAATGGTGTCGTTACGATGAACGAAATTTCCTTGCGGCAGAATATATCCGTCAAATATCTCGAGCAAATTATCCGCCCGCTCAAAAAGGCAAAACTGGTTAAAAGCTCCCGCGGTCCTAAAGGCGGGCATATGCTTGCAAAAAAACCTGAAAAGATTACACTGGGTGACGTTACACGTCTGTTTGAAAGCCAGCCGGATCTTGTTGATTGTGTCGGTGATCCTGAAAAGTGTTCTAAGAGTGACGATTGTGTGGTTCGGGTGGGTTGGCAGAAAGCCTCTCGGGCGCTTTACAGAGAATTGGATTCCATTACCATCGCAGATTTACTGGAGATTAAAAAGACGGATTTGTGAATAGATGAAAATAATGGGTGATTTTAAATGAAACCACTTCTATTCATTCAGGCTGTTTAATGTGACAAAGAACGTATAGTCGTCTAAGGTATTCTCCCTTTTTAGCCGGTTTGACAACGCGTCGCCGTATACATCTTCCAGCCGCTGTAAAATCCGCTTAAGATTTTCAATGCTTGTCAGTTGTGCAACTTTAGCCGGAGGCAACTGATCCGGCGCCTGGTTCTCGAGAATTTCATATGCATCTTCAAATTCATCGGCCGTTAATTGTGACGTTAAAATAACGTAGTCATCCACTTGACGCTTCGACTCTTTTAATTCCGGTCTTAAAAGCAGAGATTCTCTCATGGTCCTTCCAATCAAAAGCATTAAATTCTTCACCTCATTTGCCTTAAAGCCATCCATATAACGTTTATAGGCGATAACCTGAGCGTAAAGCGGTATGATGGACCTGTCTCTGCTTCTCACGGCAGCGGCAACCAGCTGGTAGTTCAAGGTGATATACCATTTAAGCAACTCGCTGTACATCTTTCGATAATTCGGGAAACGAAGCTCATTTTTCGAACTTAACACTTCGTCTGCGATTTTTTCAACCAGCGATTCGCGCAATTGCGCCAGGATATCGTAGATTATAATGCTTTTCCGGTATGTGACTTTCTTGATAATGACTTCATTGCGGAATGTCCAATTGTTTGGATGGGCGGTCATTTTTTCGGTTAAAAACAATAACCTTCGCAATATATGATAGCGAGGCGTCGGTTTCCAGTCCAGAGCGTCGTATGTGGCGGATGCATCCACTTCCAATTTTTTATCGACATACTGGGTCATCCACGGCTGTTCCAATGTTGTTTTGCTCCTCAGACGACCAAAGAGTGATATGAGCATCAAACCTAAAAAAGCCAGAAACTTGGGCACTCGAAAAGGCTTGATCTCATGCCAATAATAATACCTTGTAGCGGTTTTAAAAAGCTCGTTATGTGAAACACTCCCTTGAGGACTGGCGATAAATATCGTCAGACGATCAAGTGTATCGCTGATTTCCATGATTCGCAGGAATACTCGAATAAGATCCCGGATATGAATGTACGGCAAGGCCGATTCTCCGGATCCAATCAGAATTCTCGATAGGAGTTTGTTTTCGGACAGCCAGTACTTTAACATCATGTACAACATGGGATATTCACACCAGTCACTGTACACTGCTGCCAGACGGACAATTGAACATGTGTCATGGCGTCCTCCCCCGGGAAACGAT
>JARRRC010000341.1:0-3398 GCA_037381105.1 Desulfobacterales bacterium | reverse complement strand
TTCGATGGCTTTTTTAAATGCATTTACGGCCTGACGGTACTGACCTGCCATAGAAAAGGATACTCCCAAATTATTATACACAAATCCTGCTCTGGGATTTACAGAGATGGCAGCTCGATATTCTCGGACGGCCGTCTCATATTTTTTCTGTGAATCATAAATGTTTCCTAAATAATTGTGCGCCTCCCAGAGCTTGGGATTCATAGCAACCGCAAGGCGAAAATATTTTTCTGCTTCAACATAGTCTTTTTGATAAAAATAGGCCCTGCCGAGACCATCAAAGGCCGGAACGTAGTCCGGTTTTTTCTTTAATACAAATTTAAATTGTTTAACGGCTTCGCTGTATTTTTTTCCTGCAAGCAAAGCCAGTCCTTTCTTGTACTCAACCCGGATATTGTCAGGATTTCGTTGAAGTGATCTTTCATACTGAAGATAGGCAATGTGTAGGTTCCCCTTCTGCAACAGAGCATCCCCTAAGCGTTCATACTCATCAGCGGTCATTTTCGGTAGGTGTTTTGATAACTCGGTGTTATCGGTACCAGTGGTTAAAGGGACTCCGGAAGTACTTATCAACTGCTTTTTGAAAGGGTTTCCGGATTTGATCACGGGCTGCAAATTCACAGGTCCCGATGCGCACCCCACAAAGGCAAACAATATGAAGCCAACGAATAGAATTTTAATTATTTTATCGAAATTCATGTGTCGCTCTCCTATCTGTATCATTCTTAAAATCCCTTGATGATATTTTCGTAAATGCGGATGGCGCCGGGTCCGATTATAATGACAAACAACGATGGAAAAATAAACAGGATCAGGGGTAGTACCAGCTTTACTGGAATCTTGGCGGCAAACTCTTCGGCCTTTTGATATCGCTGATTTCTGAATGAATCGGAAAACACCCGGAGAGCCTTGGCCACGCTGGTGCCGAATTTGTCTGTTTGAATCAGTAGAGTGACTAAACTGTTCATGGCATCGATGTTGGTGCGCAATGCTAAGTTTCGCAAGGCATCCTGCCGTGATTTTCCGGCTCTTAATTCCAAATTCAACAGCTTGAGTTCATCGCTGAGAATCGGGTTGGTCAATTTTGTTTCTTCGGAAACACGATGGATGGCGCCGTCCAAACCCATGCCCGCTTCCACACAGACCACCAGAAGATCGAGGGCATCCGGGATTCCTTCGAGAAGTTTTTCTTTTCGGATATCGGATTTAATGGTCAGCCAGAGGTCCGGGAGGTAGAAGCCGGCAAGGGCGACCAGTATAGCTATACCGACCGTTATATGATCACTGAAAATTTCAAAAACCGTTAATCGGCACATGAAAAATACTGCCGGTAAAAATATGCAGAAGAAGCATTTTGAGCCCCAGAAGATCGTTCCGGCATTTTTTCTTTTGATGCCGGCCCTGAGAAACTGAATACGCATGCAAGATAGATCTGGATTCTTAGAGGACACCCGGTCACCCAGTAAACTAAAGAAATTTAAAATTGGTGTGAATATGCTTTGACCTGAGGCGTTTTTTGCAGTTCCTTCATAATGGATGATGCTGGCGTGAGCGCTTCCTCCGATTTTCTCCAGTAATTCTCTTCTTTTTTCCCTCTGCCGGATGTATTGCACAATGCCAAAACAGAATAAGAAGAGGCTAAAAAATGTAAATATAATGATGACCAGTTTGATATTGGGATCTGAGAGTAACATGTTCAAAATCTCCCTTAGCTATACTTTGATTGTAACCATTTTTTTCATCACCAAAATACCGATGGCCATCATAATGGCTGCAGCGGCCACCATGATTCTACCGATGGGCTCTGAAAATAAAATGGCCAAATATTTAGGGTTTGCGAAATGCAGATAGATTGCGATTAAAAATGGGATCGCCACTAGTATGACAGCCGACAACTTGCCTTCGGCGGACAGGGTTCGAACTTTGCCTTGGAATTTAAATTTTTCCCGAATCAGGTTCGCCAAACTTTCGATCAATTCGGAAAGGTTCCCGCCGGTTTCACGTTGAAGGATAACAGCCACCACAAAATACTTCAGTTCCGGGCACTCAATGCGTTTGGCAAGATTTTTGAGGGCATTGGCAACACTCACTCCGAAGTTGATCTCTCCCAGGGTTTCGTCAAATTCAGGCCCAAGTGGATCGTCAAACTCATCAGCCGCAAGCTTCATACCGCTGTTAAAGGAGTGGCCTGCCCTCAAAGCCCGGGAAATCAAATCCAGAGCCTCGGGAAATTGACCGCGGAACTTTTCAATTCTTTTTTGTTTGAGTTGAAGCAAATGCAGAAAAGGTAAACCTGCCAGAAGGGCTGCCACTATAAGAGACAATAGCCGATTCAGCAGGAAAAAATTGACCCCCATAAAACCGATGGTCCCTAAAAAAAGTGCTACAAGAACATAGAAACCCGCCGGATATTTAGAATTAGCCTTTAACGTGAGACGATCGAGTGAACTGACGCCAGGTATTTTCAATAGCAATCTGTTGAAAAATGGAATTTCACTTAGAACTCTCTTTTTTACGATATCCATTTGTGTGGTGCTGTCTTTAACATAGGTGTGCTTTCTCAGCCGTTTGCGGATTTTGGCGCGATTAACGGATCGCATGTTTTTAACGGCATATATGGAAAGCTCGATAACGATGATGGCGATGAAAAAAATGATTGCGCCGATGACAAATATGTTCATTTTATACACCCCTTATACAATTTTATACTTCCACAAAATTGGATGGATCAAAGAGATCCTGTGAAATCTGTATCCCGGCCACTTTAAACTTTTCGGTAAACCGCGGACGGATGCCGTGAAACTGAAAACGGCCTTTAACGTTGCCTTCAGGGTCGATCATAGTTGGGCGGAACGAGAAAATTTCCTGCATGGTGATGACGTTACCTTCCATGCCTGTAATCTCCTGAAGGCTGACGAGTTTTCTTTTTCCGTCGGCCATTCTCGCCACCTGAATGATAATATTGATGGCCGAGCTGATAAACCGCCTCAAAAATTCACTGGGAATGTCGAAATTGGCCATGGCCACCATGGTTTCCAGGCGAATGAGCGCATCTCGCGGGGAGTTGGCATGGATGGTCGTCAGCGACCCGTCGTGGCCGGTATTCATGGATTGAAGCATGTCAAAGGCTTCCGCCCCCCTGACTTCCCCGACGATGATCCGGTCCGGACGCATTCTCAGACTGTTGCGGACAAGATCCCGCTGAATGATCTCTCCCCTGCCCTCGATGTTCGGCGGACGAGTCTCCATGCGTACGAGGTGTTCCTGCTTGAGCTGAAGCTCTGCTGCGTCTTCAATGGTGACAATTCTTTCCTTTTCCGGGATGAATCTGGAAAGCACATTGAGCAGCGTGGTTTTTCCACTGCCGGTTCCGCCGGAAATCAATACATTCAATTTTG
>JARRRC010000340.1:0-3405 GCA_037381105.1 Desulfobacterales bacterium | reverse complement strand
GTTTTGAAAAGCAAGGAAATTTCAACCTCCCAGATGCATCTTTTGGAAATTATGGCCGAGGTCAACAAAGAAAATTTTGAATTCGGCAAGCTTGAAAAGATGATCGTTCGGGATGCGTCCATATCCTATAAACTGATGCGATTGATCAATTCGGCATTTTACAAAAGGGCCAAAGAAATCTCTTCCATCCGACAAGCCATTGTCATGATCGGCGAGACAGGGGTCAGACGTTTTTTGTCTTTGATCGCCATGGCGGGATTGGCTTCCGGCAAGCCGGATGAACTGATAAGGGTTTCCCTGATCCGGGCAAAATTCTGTGAGCTTTTGGGAAATCACATCGGCAGCAAGACCGATCCATCAGAGCTGTTCACTTTGGGTTTGTTTTCTCTTATCGACGCGATTATGGACGATTCCATGGAAAACCTTATGTCTCAAATTCCTCTGTCCAGCGGTATTAAGGACGTTCTCATATCCAAGGACGGCGACTTGGCCAATTTTTTAATGTTGATCGAATCCTATGAAAAGGGCGATTGGAAACAAATCCAGGAAGTCACGGACAACATGGGGATCGATGAAAACGATCTTCCGGGTCACTACATGGAATCTTTGAACTGGGCGGACAGATTGAACGTTCTCCAGTAAGTGGTTTCAAAAGTATCTTTCCATAAATCTTCATTTCCGGATAAACACCGCTTAAAATCGATGATATCTTTGTCAATTCTTGACACAAAATCTTTCCCATTATACTAATACTTTTGTCTTTTAATTCACTTTCCGGATAAATGGGGATCTTCGACAATCTTCAATCTAAAATAATCAATCCTTAATGCCTGAGACTTCTTTAATGTTGATTTGTTTTAAAAACCTAAACAATTCCAAAATGGATCATTCATCTTATAACTGCAATATCAAGGAGGGTGCGCCATGGACAAAAAAGAAACAGAAACCAAAAACCATGCGTTGAGTTGCAGAACATGTAAGGCATTCAATCGGCGGGATTTTCTGAAAGTGACGGCTGCTGCGGGTGTCGCCGGCCTGATGCTTGACGGAAAAGAAGTGTTGGCCTCTGCGGGCCAAAAAAGCGGATCGAAATCCGTTAAAAAGCTGCCGGAAGGGTTTACGCCGGACCCCATCACCGAAAAACTGGTTGCACATGCCCACAAAAATAACATTGACCTGGTTTGGGACAGGAAGGCGCATTGTACGTTTTCCGAAGAAGGAAACGGCGGTATTTCCGGAGCATGTTGCTTTCACTGCAATATGGGCCCGTGCACCCTTGGAGAAGCCATGGGATATGAGTACGGCGCCTGCGGTGCGACCATAGATACAATTGTAGCCCGGGGACTGGTCGGACGGGTTACCGGCGGTGCGTCAGCCCACGTTGAACACACCAGGGCCATTGCCAAAACGTTGAAAGATGTGGCGACGGGCAAACTCAAATCATATCAAATCAGAGACAAGGCCAAACTGGATGCATTGTATAAAGGACTCGGCTGTGAGGGGAAGAACAAGGCGCTTGCGGTTGCCGAAAAGTGTCTTTCAGACCTTGGCAGAGATGAGGGGGAACCCGCGTGGCTGAAGTACAAGGCTAATGAAGAACGAAGAGCCACTTGGAAGAAACTGGGAATACTGCCTACCGGAGCCGGAGCAGAGATCAGCCAGGCCTGTCACAGAACCCACATGGGCGTGGATGCCGATATGGTGCATCTGGCGACCGATGTTTTGAAGCTCGGGTTGGTGGATGGTTACTGCGGTCTTCACCCGGCCACGGATATGCAGGATGTTCTCTTCGGCACGCCGAAACTGGTGTCCAGCCTTGCCAATTTGAGCGTGATAAAAAAAGACAGGATCAATATCATCGTTCACGGCCACGAACCGATTCTTTCCGAAAAAATCGTTGACGCCGCCGAAAAATACCCATCCCCGCCACGGCCCATTAATGTGATCGGCATGTGTTGTACCGGCAACGAGGTGCTGATGCGAAGGGGCGTTCCGCTGGCCGGAAGCATGGTTCAACAGGAACTGGCCATCGTCACCGGAGCGGTGGAAGCCATGGTGGTCGATGTTCAGTGCATTATGCCCAACGTTCAGCGGGTTTCCCGGCATTTTCATACCGAGATCATCACCACCAACCCTCAGGCCAAAATAACCGGTGCGACGCATATGGAGTTCGAACCCGAGAAGGCCGATGAAATTGCTAAAAAGATCGTCGAAAAAGCCGTAGGCAATTACAAGCATCGCAAACCCGATAAAGTAATGATCCCGAATGATCCGCCGGCAAAAATAATGGCCGGCTTTTCCGTTGAGCAGATCATCGGAGCGCTGTCCAAAGTAAACCCCTCCGATCCCCTTAAACCGTTGATTGATAACATTGCCGCCAATAATGTTCGAGGGATCGTGGCCATCGTTGGGTGTGTCACCCCCTGGGATCATTATGGATACCGTCATCTTGTATTGACCCGGGCGCTTCTCGAGCAAAATGTCCTGGTTGTAGGTACCGGATGCTGGGCTCATGTAGCCGGTCAGCGGGGCCTTCTGGAGCCCAATCCGGCTTATCCCGGTGTCGGAGACGGGCTCAAAACAGTATTAAAGGCTGTTGCAGAGGCCAATGGCGTACCGGCGCTTCCTCCCTGCTGGCATATGGGGTCCTGTGTGGACAACTCACGCATTGAGGATGTGTTGAATGCGGTTGCGGGTTATTTGAAGGTGAATATTAGCGATCTGCCGGTGGCGGCTTCCGCGCCGGAATTTGTCACTGAAAAAGCCGTATCCATCGGCACGTGGGCGGTGAATCTCGGTGTAATGACCCATATCGGCGGGCAGCCGTATGTTTCAGGGAGTGAAAATATGGTAAAACTTTTAACCGACGGTGTTCAAAGCCTGGTGGGAGGCAAGTTTTACGTTGAGACAGATCCCAATAAAACGGCTGAAACCATCCTTGCGCACGTGAATGCCAAGCGGAAAAAGTTGGGTCTTGCGGTATAAGTAAAACCATGTCTGATTAAAAACGTTGCCGCTTCAGGGTATGATTAAATTGGCGGCTGAAAGAACTCGAGTCTGACGCAGAAATCGGGCAAAAAGGGGGGTTTTTCAAAGGTTTCGAGGTGTGATCACCAATGGTGCGGACGGCTTGTCACAAAAGACGGTGGAGGCGATGAACCCGGTTAAACAAAATGCAATCGATGCGAGAAGGTTCAAAATACTGGTTTCAGACAGGACCGATGATGCCGGATACCGGGCTCGAGGGAAACTGTTTGAAACGATCACGAGACATGTATTAGGCATCGAAGGATACCGCATCGATCATGTCTATCATAGAAATGCAGTTCCAATTGAACTGGATATCCAAGGGAAACACGTTGAAACCGGCTGTCCCTTTTATGCGGCCTGCAGGCTTTCCGAAGC
>JARRRC010000339.1:0-4420 GCA_037381105.1 Desulfobacterales bacterium | reverse complement strand
CACTGCTAAGTCATTGAAATGACGAAGCCGCTTCGCCAATATCGTTCAACGGGAACGCGCACCCCCTGAACACTTACAATTTAGGGGTTAATGATTCAGGGAATAAAATCGTGTGACGATTTTATGAAACTCCCGCAGGTTTACCTGCGGGATTCTATAAACGTTTCAATAAGCGCTCAAAAAGGTTTTCGTTTGGGCAACAACCCGTTAATCCTTGACCCCTTTACACCTTGCCTTCCCTTCCACGTTTTTGATATTCCTTCATTGTTTTTGAAAGGCAGCGCCCAAACGTGGCGCGGGGAATTCCCGATCCAGCCGCCGTTTACTTAAAAAACGCTTGACAGAGATGAAGCGGGTTTCATATTAACCTAACGATTATTTGTTCAATATTTATTTTTTCCCGGCATTAAGATGCATCAAGGAGAGTTATCGACATGAGTCAATCCTCAAGTGCCGGACAAAAAAGGAAAACCATTGCGGTGGTTCTTTTGGCGTCCGGCGTTATTGTCCTGGCTGGTTTGTTGGTGTGGTTTATTCATTTCCGAATGAGATACGCGGTTTCCGATGCGGTTTTTGTCAGGACCGATTCCTTGGCGACTCTCGGATTTGACCGGGTCAGCGGAAGGATACTGAAAATGGAGAAAAAAGAGGGCGACCCGGTTCAAAAGGATGAAATCATCGCCAGAATCGATGACGAACCCTATCGCCTCGAAGCCAAGCGCCTGGAATCTGAAATCCGGGCGACACATAAAAAACAAGAGGAACAAATGCTGCTGCTTGAGCGGCTTCGAAAAGAGACTGAGTTGAATATAAAAATTGCCGCTGCCCGGGTGATTCAGCTCAAAAAACAGAAAGAAGCCATGGATGCAAAAGCCGCCAGCATTCAAGCGGTCATCGATCAACTGAAGCGAGACCGGCAACGCTATACAACGCTTTATAAAGAAAAGGTCGTCGCAAAACAAAAAGCCGAAGACGTCACGACGCAGCTTTTGGTTCAGGAAAATGAAAAAAGAAATATAACCGCATGCTCACTCAGAAGTGTCATCAACGGCCGGGTGGCAAAGCAGTATGTCAGTGCCGGCGATATCGTTTCGCCGACGAGTGCGGTTTATGCCGTTCTGGATCCAAAAAGTCTTTATTTTGTTGCACTGCTGGAAGAAAACAAGCTCAAAGGGGTAACCCCGGGTGACTCCGTCAACATAACGGTCGACGCCTATCCGAAGAAAAAATACAAGGGGATTGTCAGCCATGTGCTTCCGGCATCCGCCGCAACATTCGCCCTTGCGCCCCGTGATATATCCGCGGGAGAATTCACCAAGGTGGCACAGCGCATACCGGTACGCATCGATATCACCGATGGTGATATCAACGTGCTGCAGGTCGGCTTGAGCGGGGAAGTGGAAATCCGAAGGGAAGGGGTGTGATGCAGGAGGCGGAGTCCACAGATCTTCCGATTTATCGAACCATCTCTCCCGGCTATCGGACCTTTCTGACGGTCATCATCATGACCGGGGCCTTTATGGCCATTCTGGATACAACCATCGTGGTCGTTGTGATTCCCAAGATGATCGGCCCGCTTTCCACAGACCTCTACGGCATCCAATGGGTGATCACGTCGTATATGACCGCCGCAGCGGTTGCGCTTCTGCTGACGCACAGTCTTAGCCATGTGGTCGGGCTCAAGCGTCTTTTTGTGACCGGGCTTGCTCTTTTTACCTTTGCAAGCACCTTGTGCGGCATGGCCGGAACCTTGGAAAATATGATCGCCTCCCGCGTCCTGCAGGGAATCGGCGAAGCCTTTATCATGGCATCGGCCCAAACCATATTATTTTCAATTTATCCTCCGGAAAAACAGGGGTTGGCCATGGGCATCTATGCCATGGGAGTGAGTTTCGCCCCTTCGCTGGGACCGACTGTCGGCGGGTGGATTACCCAGAATCTGAGTTGGCGCTGGGTATTTTATATTAATCTGCCGGTGGGCATGTTAAATTTCGTTGCCGCACTTTTCTTTTTGCCCCTGATGTTGACGCATCGGATGCGTCTTAAATTTAATTTCATCAGTTATTTGTTTATGGGGATCTTTACGGTTTTTCTCTTGATCCTTCTGTCAAAGGGGCAGCAGCTCGGCTGGTTTCAATCCACCTTCATCGGTCTGCTCGGCTTCGGCGCACTCATGGCTTTGATGCTTTTCATGGTTTCGGAAATATGCGCCGGTCATCGGCTCATCGACCCGGCTATTTTTAAAAACAGAACATATATGCTCTCCATGGGGTTTTATTTTTTCGTCATGGGGCTGTGCATCTATCAATTTTTATACCTTCTCCCGCTGTTTTACGAAAATCTAAAGCAACTCGGGACATTTGCCACAGGACTTCACATGCTGGCATTTGCCATGTTTATTGCAATATTTTCTCCAGGGGCCGGTATATTGAGCGACAGGTTCGGTCCGAAGCCTGTCCTGGCAGTGAGCTGCGTGATTTTTCTCTTTACCAGTTGGTATTTCATACCCTCCCTGGACTACTACACCCCGTCTGTTCGGGCCGCTATTGTTACCATACCGCTGGGAATCGGAATGGGCTGTTTTTTTGCCCCGCTTTCCGCCATGGCTTTGGGGCGTTTGGGACAACAAACCGCTTTAGGGGTCAGTCTGATGCATTACCTCCGCTTTGTGGGCGGAGCTCTCGGAACGGCAGTAGCGACGAACATACTGGAGAAGAGCCGGGCGATCCATATTGAAGGGATCGGCATCATGCAGAATTATGGGCATGTCCGGCGATATTTGGATTCGATCGTCCCGCGGTTTTCCTCGCTGTTCACCGACAGTGCGGCAGTTGGGAAGGCCCACGTATTTTTTGGCCGGGTTCAGGGAGTGCAGGCGCTGAACTTTGCGTTTCACGATACTTTCCGGCACTGTTTTATATTTGCACTGATCGGCAGCACTTTTCTGGTTATGATTTTTGTCAATGAAAGATTAAAGAAATAAGGTAAGTGTTCAGGGGGTGCGCTTTCCCGTTGAACGATATCGGCGAAGCGGCTTCGTCATTGAAATGACCAGACGCGCAGACGTCGGAGTGAAACGGAGAGGCGCCCCCCTGAACACTTACGAAATAAGAAATTGCACAAAAGGTAAAATGATGAAAGTGTATTTCGGCTTCGATGATACCGACACCCATGAATCGGCCTATGGTACCGGCAAGCTTGTCAGATGGTTTCTAAAAGATTTGCCGCAAGGTTGTGAGTGCCGGGGTATTGTTCGCCAGCAGCTTCACGTGTGCGATGATATACCATACACCTCTCATAACAGCGCGGCGTGTATGATCGCTGAGGTTGCCGATTCGGATATTCTGGATCAAATGATCGAAAGTGCTGCAAATCACCTCAAAAAGCATTTTATTGCCGGAAGCGACCCGGGGTTATGTGTGGCGACTGAATTTGATGAATCTTTAAATCGTCTCATTGATTTTGGTCATTTTTGCACCCGTGGCGTATCCACCCAGAAACAAGCACTTAACGCCGCAAAATCAGTTCATCTTTCCGGTCACGGCGGCTCCCATGACGGTATTATCGGGGCGGCCGCGGCAGTTGGATTGACGGCATCAGGATGGGCCGGCCGATTTATCGAACTCAATCATGTGCGAGACTATCCGGAAACCGTGAGGGTCGCTGAATTAAGAAGCAACGGCATCAAGGTGGTTTCAATGGACAGGAATGCAAAAGTTCCTTCCCCCGATGATCGGGTGTTTACCAACGGATGGATTCGTCCCAGACTTTTGGGTCATCGACCGATTCTCTTAGTGTATTCTAAAGATGAAAGGCAGTGGGTAAATATTGATGTGAAAAGAAAAAAAGGCGCCGGAAGTCACAAGCATGGGAACCGTGAACTGTAACCGTTTGATACGGAGTATAACTCAATTGAGGTATATATTCCATCCCACTATTTCGCATAATGTTGTTGATAAATATGTATAAAATTTTGTAACTTATCCACCTGATTTTTCATATAAGCAATCCAAAAGTCAAGAACCTCGCCTCCTTCCGAAGTCAATCGGTAGACTCTTTTTGCCGGTCCGGTCCCTTGGGTTTGCCATTGTGATACGACCAGACCGTTTTCTTCCAAATCTCTCAAGTGGCGATATATCATTCCCGGAGGCGCCTGACCTTCAACGAAACCGAATTGAGAAATTTCCTTAATGAGTTCATAACCGTATGAAGGCCTGATCTTTAATGCCATTAAAATCGACGGCTGGATATATCTTTCGGCCTTTTTAGAACCCGGATGACGTGATCTTTTAGGAGTTTTTAATACTTTTCTTGACATATATCCTCAAAAGATATATTCATAAAAATGATATATATAATAATTGATAATACCATCAAGGAGGCTATAATGGCAACGAAAATATTTGTGCGCGAAAGACGC
>JARRRC010000338.1:0-3424 GCA_037381105.1 Desulfobacterales bacterium | reverse complement strand
ACAATCTATATTTGCTATGATTCAAGTATTGCCCGATAATGGAGGCCGACGTTCAGGAGTGGATAGGAGAGAATTTTCTTATACCTCTCATATACCGGAGCGAAGATCCGGTAAGGAAAGGAGGAGTGGTATCGATAGAAGAAAAAAACCACGATTTCGCAAAGAATAAAACCAGTTTCGGTTGAATCCCTTGATCTTCTCCACATCTTCGATGTTTCATCCTTCCTATAAATGGCCGCAAGAAAATGATTGACTAAATTGAGTATATGTTTTAAGTGGGCTTTAATGAGTTTATGCTCATAATTTTAACGTGGTAAACAAGCAGTTATCAGCGATAAAACAATAGATTAACGGTCATTTTCATTAAATGAAGCGACAAAGGAGGCTGACATGAAAAAAATTGCAATCGTCGGTTGCGGCGCTTACATGGACAGCGGGTATGGATGCGCAGGAGAATGGCGATGCCTCAAGGCTGCGGCCCTTGGAGAGGGGGAGATCGAAGAATCTTCTTTGGTTGTAGCGTTTATGAAATGTGAGTGCCCGGGGCGATCGCTTGTTGCGAATACAGGTTTGGCGATGAAAATGTCGGAAATCAAACCTGATAAGATCTACTTAAGCACCTGTCTGGTAAATGCCAAGCCGGATTGTCCGTATTCAACGGCTGAAGAGAAGGCAAAAATGCTGGAAAATAAAACCGGCGTCAAGGTTGTTATGGGTACCCACGACTACCATTAGCCGGGTAAAAATAACGACAAGCCATCTCAAAAATACATCTAACGTTCAATACCGGTGCGCGCGGTAATGCCCCGGTGATAATAATGTTTGATTTCCCTCATCTCGCTGACCACGTCGGCGATTTCCACTAAAGCTTTCGGTGCCCGGCGGCCGGTCAAAATGATTTCCGCATGTTCCGGTCGATTGCTCAGAAGTTCAAGAACTTGATGGATTGTAATCAAATTGAACCAGACGGCAACATTGATTTCATCCAGAATAATGATGTCGTATTGATCGGACAGCATCACTTCCTGTGCTCTTTTAAGCCCTTGCTGTGCCTGATCTTTATGTTTTTGTGTTATTTCTTCTCGATGAACACACTCGACGTCCCCATACTGTTCAATGGTGATACAGGGAAAGTCCCGTAGCGCTGTTAATTCACCATAGTGTTGTCCTTTCATGAACTGGCCGATATAGGTTTTCATTCCATATCCCGCCGCTCGAATAGCAAGGCCCAATGCCGCGGTGGTTTTTCCCTTTCCGTCGCCGGTGTAAATGTGGATATATCCTTTTCCTTCGGTCTGGTTTCTCAATTTCATTTTTTTGAGATCGGTTCTAGTGTGTTAACGGTATATGAACACTCGGGAACTTTTTTATATCCGTATGGGGCAGAAAGAGTGCTGAGGTAAATTCATCCATAAACTGGCTGTTGCTGCTGAAATCGATATAGGTCATGTTTCTTGAAATTTTCCGAGCCTCTATTCTGTAATCGTCCGATAAAAGCGCCATATATGCACCGGCAATTGAGCTGTTCCCCAGATATTTAAATTTATTCCGGTCGATATCGGGTAGAAGGCCGATGGTGATGGCTTTGTCGATATTAAGATACCGACCGAATCCTCCGGAGATGAGAATTCGGTCGATCATTGAAAAATCGAGTCCCGATTGTTTGAGAAGAACCATAAATCCGGAATACACCGCCCCTTTACTCAAGATAAGACTGTGAATATCGATTTCAGTAAATACGATATCCTCTTCCATAGGCGTCTGTTCCGCAAATGCCAATATGTATGCCAGGTCTTCTCCGTCCAGTTTCATTCTGGGGTGACTTGAATCGATCTTAAATTTTCCATTTTGCCCGATAATACCGGTTTTCATCATTTCCGATATCAAATCGATCATGCCGGAACCGCAAATTCCGCGGGGTGCAATATCACCGACTGTGGAAAATACCGGTTCAAAGGTCTCCGGATCAATGGATATTTTGTCTATGGCGCCTTCCTCGGCACGCATCCCCCATCGTATCCCGCCGCCTTCGAAGGCCGGACCGGCCGAACAGGATGCTGTCATGAGCCAGTCTCGGTTCCCCAAAACAATTTCACCGTTGGTTCCGACATCGATAAACAGGGTGATCGGATCTTTCCTGTGAAATCCGGCAAAGAGGAGGCCGGAGACAATGTCGCCGCCGACATAACTGGCCGGGTCGGGCATGATAAATATCGCAGCAATGGGATTGGCCTTGATACCAATGTCGCCGGCTTTTAGAATGGGAAATTCCGAAACCGTGGGGATGTACGGTTCACGGCGGATATATTTGGGCTCGATTTTCAGTAATAGATGCGTCATGGTGGTGTTGCCGGAGATGACGACATTTTTTATTTGGTTTTTGTCAGCATTTGCAGCAGCAAGCGTTTCACTGATCAAATTGTTGATGGTTGCAAGGGCCATCCGGCTTAATTTGGCAACACCGTCTTTTTCTGCGCAAACGATACGATTGATGACGTCGTCACCGCAGGCCGCCTGCTGATTGTGTCCGGAAGTTGCCGCTATAATGGAACCGTCCGCCATATCTACCAGATATACGACGATCGATGTGGTGCCTACGTCGATGGCAAGGCCTAACGATGTTGTTTTTCCGTTTCCCGGTGTTACGCTCACAATATTGTTCGTGCCGTTTCTGCGAATGATGGAAGCCGTCACTTTCCAGTTTTTATCTCTCATGGCTGCAGACAATTCGCGTATGACTTTAATGCCGACAGTCGCATTGGCAGTATCGCATCCGGTTTTTTTCAACCCGCGGTTTAGGCGGTCCAAATCGCTTACCGGGTCATCCAGCGTCGGTGGTTCAAGTTCAAGGGGAATTTCTATGAGCATCGGCCGGATTTCTTTAACCAGTCCTTTCAAGCGGGAGGCGGCGTCCTGTCCCATACCGGCGACTTTAAGTTTGCGTTCAATGGTTTCATCCGGAATTCTGACCGTCACATCGCCAAAGACCTTGGTCTGACAGGCCAAAATATAATTTTTTTCTTTTTCTCTGGCGCTTAGCAGGGAGGTCGGATCACTTTTGATATTACCAGACTCAATGATGAGCTTGCACTTGCCACAAGACCCTTTACCATTGCATGATGCATTGATGTGAATATCCGCATCTCGCGCTGCATCCAAAAGCGTACTCTCTTGGCGGATCTCAATTTCTTTGTTTTCAGGTTTGAAAACAACCTTATATTTTTTTATGCTTTCATCGGCGCGTTTTTCTTTTTCCCAACGTGCTTTTCTTCTTTCCATGTACCAGACGGGACAGGCCGTTCGGAATTTGCAATATAGTTGCGGGTCATTGCACTTAAGACATTCCTCACACATATATACATTATGCTTTGAACATAAATAGTTGGTTTCTCTGTCCGGATGGTTTCTGCATTTTCCCATTTAA
>JARRRC010000337.1:3444-6354 GCA_037381105.1 Desulfobacterales bacterium | reverse complement strand
CCCTTGCCTTTTTCTTTGGTTGTGAAAAAGGGATCGAAAATATGTTCCATCAAACCTGCCGACATGCCGTGTCCGGTATCGCTCACCGACAATTTGAGATAGGATCCGGGTTTAATGTCAAAGTGCTTGGCAATGAAGCCGGGATCCAGTTCTACTTCAGAAAGACTTACGCTCAACACACCGCCTTTTTCCAGCGCGGTTGGCGGAAACAAAGGATACGATGTCTCCCGATCGGTTTTGAACCGGCGATATTTTGGTTTCAAATTCCCGGAGAGAGTTGTCTTTTATTCGGTTGGTGATGTATCCCGACCAGATGTTGCCCTTGGATATTACTTCCCACATTTCCTTGTAAAACGCTTCATCGTGTTTGTCACTTCTGAAGATTCGGAAGTTCTGTCCGACGATCTCCTGCCTTGAAAAACCGCTGAGTTGTTCAAAGGCGGGATTCACATACTGAATCGTACCGCTTTTGTTGGATATTATAACACTCTCAGCCGCATGATCTACTGCGGTGGCTAAAAGGAGGCTCTCTTCTTCGGTCTTTTTTTGCTTGGTGATATCGTAAAATACGCCGCTGATATATTCAACTTCTTTACCATTTGACACCACTTGGCCTCGGTCCTGTATCCAATAGATGCGGTTATCTTTGGCTTTAATCCGGTATTCTCGAACATAGGATTGGTCTTTTGTTTTAAGAGCGTTAAGAAAATCTTCACCGGCGGCTTGAATATCATCTTGGAAGATAATATCCGACCAGTTGATTTTTCGCGTGTTGAATTCTTCAGCAGTATACCCGGTGATCTGCTCGATTTTATTGTCTATAAAATCCACCGACCAATCCCGGTAGCCCCTGTAAACAATACCGGGTAGATTTTTGATCAACATCCGGTATTTTTCTTCACTTTCTTTCATGGCGGCTTCCGCATGGAGGCGTTCGGAAATTTCACGCTCTAATGATTTCGTACGAACCTTGATCATATTTGTCTGCCGTCTGGTAAAAAATAGCAGAAAAAATATCGAGATGAATCCTGCGAGCAGGGAAATAAAGATGACATGGGCGATTTTGAATTCACTTTCCAAGGGTATGCGGATCGATTCGATGGCACGGATATTTCCGATTTTGTCATTAAATCCCCCATTTTCCGGATAACGATCTTGCAATTGTTTCGGAGCGTCTTGGCGATGACCATGACATTTTAGGCAGGACTTTCGGGTGGTTAAAAAGGGGAGGGCATAATAGAGGTATTTTTTGCCCTTGATTTCGAGAATTTCATGATAATCTTTGACATCTTTTTGGGTGTGTATTTTTGAATCCACGGATGATGGGTTGATTTGCGACATTGCTTTTGTCGTATTCAATACAGCTCGAAAATGTTATATACTTTTGTTTTAAACAAACATCATCGCAATGCATAAATATCTCTTTTAGCCATCGACCATTAACGGAAAAAACTTTAATTGGCGTATCGTTTATAATCTGGATGTTATCATTGAATCTTCAATTTCAAAAATCACATCGTATTTTTTTCGGGATTTCCTCTTTTCAAATGCTCGCCATGTTCCGGCGCGGCTTGTTCTACACCTATCTTTCCATCTATTTGCGGTATTTTTTGGGATTGAGTGTCACCGGAACAACGTTATTCGCCACCCTGCCCATGTTGATGAACATCATTTTTCAGACTTTCGTATGGGGTTCGTTTTCAGATAAATATCAGCTCCGCCGGACACTGATCATATGCGGTGAAATGCTGGCGGGAGTCGGTACAATTCTGGTTTGGTACGGCCACACCCTGACCGGGAATCTATACATGGCGGGATATGTAATTATCTTCGGCCTGTCGATCATTGAAATCTTCTGGTCCATGTCCAATGTGGGTTGGAGTGCATTGATATCGGATATCTATCATCGGGAGGATCGAAACGCGGTACAGGGCCGCCTGGAAAGTATCGGCGGGATCGGCCGAATTGCCGGCGTATGGATCGGCGGGTTGCTGTATGACGGCATGGGCTTAAAATACAATGGGTGGGGATTTTATGACGGTGCACTCTTTTTTGTCGCAGCGGCCGCTATGTTTATCTCCGTGGTTCCCATGCTATGGGTGCCCGAAGGGGGGGTGCGGCGTGAAACAGAGACCCTGTCTGTTTCGGAAAACAACGTCCCGGTATCTGCTGAAAAAGTTTTCACGATTTTTATTATTGGAATGGTGTTTATTAATTTCGGCAGAAATTCCATTGTCGTCATTCTGCCACAGTATCTGGTTCTTGCTTCAGGTTTTGCGGTTTCGAGTACGGTATTGAGTTATATTGTCAATACGCAATCGATTGCAATCGTTTTAACCGGGTTTATTGCAGGTTGGATAGGCAGAAAAATAGGAGATGAAAATGCACTTTTGTTCGGGGCAGCCCTTGCCGCAGGATCTTTGATTCTGCTGGCAACCGCCGGCAATCTGACACTGATTTATGTCAGCAACTTTTTGAGAGGGTGTTCCATGGTCATTGTCATGGCATCATCATATGCGTTTGCATCCGTGCTGATTCCTCCGGAAAAACGCGCCAAACTGTTCAGCATATTCAACGCAACATTTTTTCTCAGCTGGGGCATTGCAGGAACCTTCATTGCCGGACCCATCACGGACATGCTCATGGCTTATGGAAAATCGAAAGTATTTTCCTATCAAATGGCGTTTATATCTTCGGCCGTCATGACCCTCATCGGTTTTTTTATTCAAGGATTTCTGCTGTTGGTTTATATTCCAAAAAACTCAAATTAATCTTTTAGATAATGTTTCACCATTTCCCCGATTACGGCGCATTCCAGCCCAAACGGGAGATATCCTGCATATCCCAGAATCGGCATTTCAAAAATTTTAAAACGGTTAACAAACGGAATGCTGTATTCCCACCGGGCCA
>JARRRC010000337.1:0-3435 GCA_037381105.1 Desulfobacterales bacterium | reverse complement strand
TGCTTTTCCCCCATCAGGGTTTGGAGCGAAACAATAATGATCAGCGGTGAAACCCACAGCAAAGAGAAAAGATAATTCGGCCACACACCGATCCCGGCAAGGCCGATGCCGGATATGACAAGTGCCGAAATGGACGATAACCTGGGATACGGACATCTAAACGGTTTAACGCTATCAAATGCCGGGTGAATCAACGAAAACGTATTCATGACGTTACGTGTTCCCAGAACCGCCGGCAATACGGTTGAATAGGAAAGGGTCGCATACCAAAAATACTCCCAGGCGTCAAAATGAACTCCTGTGTAATGCCAGTTCTGAACGAACCGATTCAGGTACTCAAAAAACCACCAGAACAGGGCACTTACGGGAAAAAGAAATATAAAAAAACAGGGGTTGCCGATCATCATGCAGCGGCCGGTTCGTTTTTGACAAAATGCATTGATGACGAGAATATAAGAAAGCCACAGGGGTATAAAGGTATGGGGTTGAAATTGGATAAACCAGGAAAACCGTGTCCATGCCAATATCCAACTGGCGATGCCGGTCAAAATGCCGACCCATCCCCACCAGGGAAATGGATATAAAGCCGTCGGTTTGATCCTAACTTGCCCGTATAATTTGAATCCCCTGAAAATGAGGGGGACAGCAAAAAGAAGGATGAAAACAGCATATACCGCAAAGACAGCCCATGAGAACGGGGCATGGTCCACATAAAGGCTATGGGGAGGAAACTCCAGATATTTTTGAACCGGAAAACCCGCAAGCATTACCCCCAAAAGCGGCAGCCCCAATAGCATTATGGCCAGGATAAACAGCTTGGCAAATTCTTTTTTCACGAGTTGGAAACGAATATAATATTTTGTAGAAGTGGTTCAAAAAAAGATTATCCATGCAGCATCTGCTTAGAAAAACTCCCCGTCCCCTTAATTATGGTTACAATTGGGTTACGGTAAAATCTTCACCACGGTTCTGTGCATTTTTTTACCGTTTTTCAACACATATGACTTTCGGACGGTTTTAAGGCGGCCCTCGGCAAATAATTTGACACATTCCGGATAGAGCGACCATTCCAGTTTCAAGCCTTTTTCCCTGACGGATTTCAGCGTGTCATCTTCTGATATGGTATACGCCTTTTGACCGATAATCGGACCTGAATCTTCGCCGTAATCGACAAAATGCACCGTACATCCGCCGACTTTGCATCCATAGCGAAACGTATCTCCATATCCGTCCATACCGGGAAATGCCGGAAGCAGCGCGGGATGAATATTCATTATTTTAGGATGGCCGGGAGCCGTATTCACCCTGTCGATAAAATAAGGCGTTAGGTTTCGCATAAAACCGGCCAGAACCAAAAGGTCAAAGGAATAATTTTTCATTTTGTCAAGGAGCGCCGCTTCTGCAACGGCCCTCGAGATAAAAAAGGTTTTCACCGTCTTGTCATCGGTATCCGGTGGGAAAAGGGTTTGCTTTGAGAGGATTTCATCAAGATCAAAATCATCGGGGAGGGAGATCTTTTGCGGCGCTTTTTTAAATTTTCGGATAATCGATGGGTAATCAACAATAAAGGTCGGAATATTTTTACTTTCGCCCCTTTTAAGGCCCGCAGCCTTGTAATTGTCCGAGCCGATGAATATGATGCTGCCGCGTATCTGTCCGGATTCGCAGCTATCCATAATGGCCTGGAAGTTTGTCCCGCTGCCGGATATTAAGGCGCCGATACGAATATTTTGGTTCATTTTTGAGATTTCCATAGCTACAATACTTTTACCATAAGCGGAATAGCGACAAAGGTGCCGATCGAACTGCCAAGGTTTGTAAAAACCACCACCAAAAGTATACGAGTGATATTGTTTTTCCAAAAACCTTTTATGGAAAGGATATCCTTGGACAAGTTTTCAAAATCTCTGACCTTTGGCTTTCGTGAAAAAGCCTCAACCAGTCCTGAAACCCATCCTGCCGCTATCATGGGGTTCAAAGAAGTCAGCGGAGCGGCCAGGATTGAACACAGAATCGTCAACGGGTGAGCCAGGGCAATCGTTGCGCCGAGGCCTGCCAAAATACCATTTGCCAAAATCCACCACGTCATCATATCGGTGCCGACATGAGCTCCTCCGCGGTAAAAGCCCCATATTAAAAGGATAAGGATGCCCAAAGGGATGATCCATTTTAAGAGGCCGGACAATTTTCCTTTGGGCGGAATCTCATTCAAACGATCCATGTCGATCTCGGCGTTCCAGTATTTTTTGATTCCGGGGACATGACCGGCACCTACAACAGCCACAATTTTATTACCGGGTGCCGTTCGAATTTTATGGGCCAGGTATTGGTCCCTTTCGTCGATCAGGATATCTTTTAAAACAGGAAGCGATTTTCCTACATCCACAAGAAGCGTTTCAAGCACATCTTCTTGTTTCATCTTTTCAATGTCTTCCTCGCTGATTTCTCCGATTTCACCCATGGACAAAAGCAGTTGAAACAGAAGCTTGAATTTGCCCCACAATCCCATGGCGCGCCAGGTCTTAGCCAAGGTAATACGAATATTTCTGTCGGCAAGATGTATGTCTGCGCCGACCGCTTCACCGGCCTCGATGGCCTTAATCATTTCAGCTCCGGGAACAATGTCAAATTTGTCGGCGATTCGTTTTTGAAAGGACGCCAGGAGAAGATTCGACAAAAGCAAAAAAGAATTATTTTCTTTAATAATTTTGATGATGTCCGTATCCAGCCATTTGTCTTTCTGACGAATGGACTGATATCTGGCCTCACACAATTCGACGCAGACCGTGTCCGGTTTTTCTCTTTCAATGACATCGCTGACCAGTTGAGCACTCTCTTTGGATACGTGTGCGGTGCCCACAAGTGTGATTTCTTTTTCTTTAAAAAAGAGTGAATGTATGTTATTTATTTCGTTTTTCATCCAAGCTCCATATAAAATTAATTCGATCTGAACGATAAATTTTCAAAAATCTAAACGCTTACGAGATAGATATATATGAAAAAGCCTGTCTTTGACAAGCCCGAATAAAAATGCATACAAAAAATATTAAATACAAACTGGAAAATTTGTATCGGCAATATAATCGACATCAATATGTTCATCCGGATCCCATTGAATGTTTATATCAATACAGTGATATCAAAGACCGTGAGATTGCCGGACTGATTGCATCTTCGCTGGCATACGGTAGGGTCAAACACATCCTTAAAAGTGTGTCATGTGTTCTGAACAGGATGACGCCTTCTCCTTATCGGTTTCTTAAGGATTCAACGCATACATCTTTGTGTAAAACATTTAAGGATTTTACACACAGGTTTGCCCGTGGGAATCATCTCGCAGCGTTGCTTCAAGGCGCCAAAAACGTAATTGACCAATACGGTTCACTGAACAATTGTTTCGTTCTATCAATATCTGATGATGATGGGACCGTGTTA
>JARRRC010000336.1:8475-9748 GCA_037381105.1 Desulfobacterales bacterium | reverse complement strand
AATGAAACGTATCGGCTTGGAAAAGGGGGTATTTTATGATAAAGAAGCGGATTTTTTTAATTTCTATTTTTCTATCGGCGTGTGTCGGCCTCCCGGAAAATGTCTCACCCGTAGCGGGTTTTGAGGTCCATCGGTATCTGGGGATTTGGTATGAAATCGCCAGGCTCGATCAT
The DNA here is from genome assembly GCA_037381105.1 of Desulfobacterales bacterium. Taxonomy (GTDB): domain Bacteria; phylum Desulfobacterota; class Desulfobacteria; order Desulfobacterales; family UBA11574; genus UBA11574. Next base: position 9,575 of record JARRRC010000336.1, on the reverse strand, counting down.
TCGTTTGAAAGAGGATTAGAAAGAGTGACCGCAGAATACAGCCTTCAAGATGACGGCGGCATTAAGGTTGTCAACAGAGGGTTCGATCCCGAAAAAAATCAATGGAAAGAGATTGTCGGCAAAGCATACTTTATTGATGATTCAAGTATCGGCAGGTTAAAAGTATCCTTCTGGGGTCCTTTTTACAGCAGTTATAACATCATCGATCTTGATAAAAGAAAATATTCTTATTCAGTGGTATGCGGGCCTAAAAAATCTTATCTGTGGATTTTGGCAAGAGAACCCAATATGGAAGAATCCCTGAAATCCGAACTGATCGGCAAGGCTAAATCCTTAGGATTCGAAACCGACAAATTAATCCATGTAACACACTAAAGGCGTGAGTCTCGGAGACTTCCGGGATGATCCCTATAATTGACGATTCCAATAAGCTCGTTTTTTAGGTTTCTAATAGTAAATAAGATTATTACCTTGTTGAAATAATCCTTTTCGCTTCATCCGGCTGATTTGGGATTGGAAGATTTTATTATGATTGCAATTCATTCCGTAGCCAAAACGTTCGGTGCGGTTACGGCGGTCGACAACATAACGTGTAGAATCGAGAAGGGCGAACACTTCGCTTTGCTCGGTCCGAACGGCGCCGGCAAAACAACGGTCGTTCGGATGCTTCTGGGCTTTATCAAGCCCACTTCAGGCAGCATCTTCATCGATGGGATACCCGTTTCCAATCCCGAAGCACGCAAAGGGGTCGGATATCTGGCCGAACATCACAGGATCCCCGCTTATCTTTCAGGGTTTGAATATCTCCGGCGACATGCTTCTTTGATTGGATTTAGCGGAAAAGACTCGCTATGGGAGGTGGAACGGCTTTTGGAGGTGGTTTCCATGAAAGGCAGGGAAAAGGAAAAATCGGCCGCTTATTCCAAGGGCATGAAACAGCGAATCGGCCTGGCGGCAGCACTGCTCGGACAACCCAAATTATTGATACTCGATGAACCGGTGACGGGTCTCGATCCCATCGGTATCCGGGATGTGAGAAATATTCTTGAGAACCTGCGCAGCGATGATGTCACCGTGTTTTTGAATTCACATCTTCTTTC
>JARRRC010000336.1:6608-8466 GCA_037381105.1 Desulfobacterales bacterium | reverse complement strand
CGATTCAATCGATAATTGCGGACCAGGAGACGCTGGAGGATGTTTTTATAAAATACACATCATCGAACGGGTAACGGCATCGGACATCGGACATAGCGCATGGAGTTCAAAAATTCACGGTTCGATGCTCAGGGAAAATAAAAGGAATTGAATCGCTTTTTAAAAATTTTCGGCTACACCATTTTCGACCAGATGCGGCATAAAAGCTTTTACGTGCTGCTGGGGCTTTGCCTTTTGTTCGTTCTGATGATTCGCGGATGTTACGGCGGGCAATATGTCGTCAACGGGAAACCGTTGGACAACGTTATGGTGGCATGGTATGTTTCAAAAATTGTTTTCCAGGTCATAGCGTCCGGTATGTTCCTGATTGTCATCCTGATGTCGATGAAAATTTTCAGCAGAGATCACGAAGACGGAAGCATGGTATTGTTTCTTTCCCGGCCGGTTTTCAGGCATCAGTACATTTTCGGCAGGATCGCCGGAACATGGTTTTTGTGCCTGGTTTTCATGTTTATTCTTCATGCCGCGGTTTTTCTGACGGTGTGGGTAAAAACCGGCATCATCATTCCCGGGTATTTGGCCGCATCCCTGGTATGTTCCATCAATCTTCTCTTTATTGCGGTTTTGGTGTGTTTTTTGTCGCTTTATCTGCCGGATTTCATCAGCGCGATATTTACTGTGGGAATTTTATTCATCGGTTATATTTCCGACGGTGGTTATCAGATTTTAAGCAGCCGGATCTTAAAGACGGCGGTTCCTTCGGCGGCAGCCTCGCCCCCTGCTTTGTGGAGAATTTTATACCCGAAGGTTTATATGGTGCAGGCCTATGCCGATTCCATCATCGGTCAAAGCAGTTTCAACAACATGGGGCCAGTCAACCCGCTTTTGAATGTCATTTTTTTCATCATTTTGATCAATGCGCTGATGCTGGCAGTTTTTAACAAAAAAGAGATTTAGCCCGAATATTTACATGAAATATCCGGGTTGGAGGGTGTCAAAGTCAAGGAGGGCACCATGAAAAAACATTGGATAAAAAAGGGGCATCATTTACCCAAAGTCGCATGTCTGCTTGGGGCGATCAGCCTGGCACTTCTCCTGATCGGATGCCAAAAGACCGGTGAGAAAGCAATCATTCAACAAGAGCCGCTTGGGTATAAGATGGATGCACTCAAGCCGTACATTTCTGACCGGACCATGCGATTTCACTATGGTAAGCACTATGCCGGATATGTGAACAAGGCAAACCAGCTTCTCAAAGGGAAAGGCTTTGAAGGCAAAACCGCTGACGAGATTATCATCCTCACGGTCGGGGAAAAAGAATACGCGGCGATCTTTAACAATGTCGCCCAGGCCTGGAATCATGCTTTTTTCTGGAAATGCCTTAAACCGGGTGGCGGAACGGCCGAAGGCGAGCTGGGTGATTCGATCACAAAGTCCTTTGGGAGCTTCGACAACTTTAAACAAAAGTTTTTGGAGGCGGCCAAAAGCCGGTTTGGAAGCGGCTGGGCCTGGCTGGTCCTTGACGGTGACAAATTAAAGATTGTTACGACCGCAAATGCAGACACACCCATAGCCCACGGCTTAAAGCCGCTCTTCACGGTGGATGTCTGGGAACACGCCTACTACCTGGACTATCAGAATCGCCGGGCAGACTATGTTCAAAATGTACTCAATCACCTTGCCGACTGGGATTTCGTAGCTTTCCGGCTGAAATCTGCGCAGAAGTGAGTTTTTTTGATCATGGCATTCCCGGCTGATACGTCAATCTTTTACTCGGGAGGGAAAAATGGGAAAGGCCAGAGACACCAAAAAGGATCTTAAGAAGAAGCCGACAAAAACCATTAAAGAAAAACGAAAA
>JARRRC010000336.1:4155-6577 GCA_037381105.1 Desulfobacterales bacterium | reverse complement strand
GGATAAAGACGCATATGTCCAAAAATTACATGCAAAGTTAGATGAATGGAATGCCGACATCGATAAGCTGAAAGCAAAAGCAGATCAGGCAAAGGCCGAAACTCGACTTAAGTATCAAAAAGAAATAGAAAATTTGCAGAAAAAACGCAAAGCGATTGAAATAAAGCTGACAGAACTGCATCGCGCCGGGGAAGGTGCGTGGGAAGATCTGAAATCAGGAGTTCAAAGCGCGTGGGATTCCATGGAAGAGGCGCTGAAGTCGGCCCGAACCCGATTCAAGTAATTGAGTGGATAGTTAATGTGCTGAAAGAATGGCAGGCCCAAATCTGTGTGTCGAGAGTGGTTGCTGAGACTCAGGTTGAATCCGCCTGAGAACGAATATGTACGTCCCTCTGTGGAAACGGAATCTCAATGCCGGCTTTGGCAAGCGCTTCAAATATGACAAAATAAAGATTGCTTCGAACCTTGCGCCGGGGTGTCCTGCGGACGTCAATCCAGATGAGCAGCTCGAAATTTATGGAACTGTCGGCATATTCCATAAAGCGTACGACCGGCTTGTGGGTTTTGTCTACAAGCGGCTCATTCTCTGCAGCGGTCAGCAGGATCTTTTCAACCTGACGTGGATTTGCCTTGTATGAGACGCCAACAGGCAGATCGATGCGGATCAGCGCTGAAGAAAGAGAATAATTTACCATGGTTTTGGAAATCATATTGGAATTCGGTATCAAATATTCAATATTGTCCCGGGTTCGCACCTTGGTGGCCCGCAGGTAGATGTCCGTTACTTCACCCATCATGGCTTCGACCTCAATCCAGTCACCCTTGCGGATTTTTCCACCGAAAATCAAGGATGTTAAGCGCAATTAAAAATCCGATTGCAATGGAAATGTATTTGAAAACGGTGTTGATGGCATATCCGAGGCCGGGATCGATGCCAAAGGATGGATATATCTTGTAGTCGAGATAAGCTTGGGCCAAGCGAGTGATATAGACGACAGCGCCTAAAATCACGATCGCTCTCACGATTAGCCAGAGGGTGATAGCGGTATTGCCGATCTGAAAAATCGGAAAAGACATCAAACGCTGGAGAGGATACAATAATCCGAGCAGATAAAGGATAATAATCAGGGTTGCCATGACGGTGGTGTATTTGAGGATTGACCGCAAGGAGCCGACGAACATCAGCGCGGTTTCATCGGTGCGGTCGATTTTCCGGAACCAGATATTCAGAGATCGCCTCAGCGTGTAATAGAGAATCATAATGAAAACAAACATGGCACCGGTAAACCAGATCTTAATCAAGACCAGCGGGCCCAAAGCCCTATATCCGAAACACCACAGCAGAGCAGCCAGAAACGACACCGTTAAGATGAGGAAATAATACTTTTCCAAAAACCGTCGAAAGTGCAAATAGCTCTGAACCGGCAGCTCCGGCAGCAGCGATATAAAGGCTTTTTTGTTCAAAAACATTATGAATAGTATCAATGTAATGGAAATCGATATAGCAAAACGCAAAAGCGCCAGGACATCTTCGCGGATTTCAAAAGCTTCAACAGTCCAGTATGCCGCCAAACCGAAAATAGCGTAAAGCATTGCCAAACGCGCCCAGCGATAAATTGTCAGACCGTATCGTGAGGTTGCCTGGAACAGGTTGCGGGTGAGTAATTCTTTCAGCAGCCGAAATAAAAGAGCACCGGCAGCCCATAAACCCAGCAGGCGGCCGACGAGCTGAAACCAGGCTGCCGAATATTTAATCATAGCGTTGATAAGCGAATATGCTGCGAGCAGCAAAAGCGGTATGAGAGCGGAGACCATCACCCTGATACCGGATATAACAAAAGGATATGTCGCTTCAGGAATATATGAGGTCAGCGGCCCGACTCTGTACTCCACCCATTTCATAACCCTCCGCCGACCCAGAAAACTGTAAAAGACGCCCGCAAAAAACACCAACACGAGAATGGAACCGATCAAGCCCAGCACCTTGCTTTGCTCGACCACAAAACGGGTAAGGACCGGTATTTTCCCCGGCAGTGACAGTGCCAGATCATATAAGTATTTGAGGGTATTTAAATTCCAGCCGAGAGGATGGCGCTCAAAAAGCGAGCGCGCTTTCTCTTTAAATTCCTCCTTGACTTTGGAGGTTTGCCGGCTCATGACATTGCCCATTTCCTTGGACAGGCCGATAGACTGCTTGCTTTTTTCCGGGGCGGTATTTGTTTTGTCCCTGGCCCTTGCGTACGGGACCGACATCAAAAGACCGACAAAGAATAAAATTAATATGATCCGAAGGGCTTTCATCATCCGATGCGCTTTGCGTTTTTGAAATTACATTGAGTTCTAATCCAAGTGCCATTATATAAGGTTTATTGAATACAAATCAAGAAGACGGCTTAAAAGAAATGGAATGGTTTTGCGTTAT
>JARRRC010000336.1:0-4118 GCA_037381105.1 Desulfobacterales bacterium | reverse complement strand
CTCTAAATATGAAAAAATAAGTTGTAGTGGCATCATCCGATGCTTAAATTTTTTAAAGAAATGTTGTTGTTAACGGGCTGCTCTCCGACGACGGACAGCCGGGCAGCACATGCTTCAAAGAAAAAGGAGGATTCTATGAGCCTTGCGTATAAAACCGAATTTCAGTTAATTCCACCCATTGATGAAGCCATGCCGGCTAATTTTGAGACGGCGTCCTTTGGTTTGGGATGATTCTGGGGAATCGAATCCCGGTTCGGGATAATCGATGGCGTGATTCGAACGCGCGTGGGATATGCAGGAGGCCGGATGAACGCTCCGAGCTATAGCAATATCGGTGATCATACAGAGACGGTGCAGGTGGATTTTGACCCCGGACACATCACCTATGCCCAACTGCTGGATATTTTCTGGAAAAGCCACCGGCCGGAACGGCGGTCCTGGTCGCGGCAATATATGAATGCAGTCTTTTACCACAATGAAACGCAGCGCCGGGCGGCAGTGGCTTCCAAATCTGCGGTGGAGCGGAAAATCGGCTGCGCCGTCAAAACCGAAGTGGCGCCGCTTCGCATTTTTACCATGGCCGAAGATTACCATCAGAAGTATATTCTGAAAGGTCATTACATGTTGAAAAATGAAATGTTGAGCATCTATCCGCTCCACCGGGACTTTGTGAACTCCACCGCCGCAGCACGCCTCAATGGCTATGCCGGCGGACATGGTTCCATCGACCGGTTGTCCCGGGAAATCGAAAACCTGGGATTGAGTGCCGAGGGGAAGAAGGTGTTGATTGGAATGGTTCGGAAGTAGTGGGAAACCATTTTTTATCGATACAGCCCCTTTTTTATCCAAACATATTTGTGAGGTTTCCTTATCCCGAGCGTGTCCATGCGAAAACGGGGTTGGCTCCGATTCGTCGGGACTTGATGAAAAATGCGATTGACAAACCCTGTTTGTCTTTGGCATGATGGTTTTAACACTGCCTCGAACAACGGGCTGTTATGTGTTGTGGCCTTTATGAGTTCCATATACAATCATAATTTTTCAATCTACCCGCTCCCAAAAAGCGGGTTCTTATCCATCTACCCGCTCTAAAAAGCGGGTTCTTATCCATCTGCCTGCTTAAAAAAAGCGAAATCTTATCAATAAGAATGGAAAAAAGGCCAGGAAGAACTTAAAAAAGGCCTGGGACTCATCGGCGATTTTTAAATTCAGCAATATCCGAGCAGGGGCGCCCCGGGAAGGGAGGCTTGAACGCATGGTTTTGAAAATTGGAGAGATACACACCAAAGGCGCGACGGTTACGCCGAGCGTATGTCCTTACTGCTCTGTGGGCTGCGCGACCATAATCCACACCAAGGATGGAAGGATCGTGAACATCGAGGGAGACCCGAAAAGCCCTCACAATGAGGGGGCTCTGTGCCCGAAAGGTGCGGCGATCTACCAACTTCATGTCAATCCGAACCGCGAAACCCGGGTGCTTCACAGGAGGCCGGGAGCGCGGGAATGGGAGGAAGTCGAGCTGGGATGGGCAATGAACCGTGTTGCCGAGTTGGTCGCAAAGACCCGTGACGAGACGTTTGTCGAGCGTCTTTCGGACGGTTCTCTGGTGAATCACACGCTGGGAATTTTCGCTCTCGGAGGCGCGACCCTGGACAATGAATGGAACCACCTTCAGCAGAAACTGATGCGAGGTCTGGGTGTGGTGGCCATTGAGAATCAGGCCCGCATATGACACAGCTCCAGTGTTCCCGGTCTGGGAACGCGTCTCGGGCGCGGTGCCGCAACCCTCTATCCCCGCAACCTGGAATATTCGGACTGCATCGTTATCCAGGGTTCCAACATGGCCGAATGTCATCCCGTGGCCTTCCGCTGGCCCATGAAGGCCAAACTGAAGGGGGCAAAGATCATCCATGTAGACCCCCGATTCACCCGAACGAGCGCCATGGCGGATATTTACGCCCCCCTTCGCGCCGGATCGGACATTGCGTTTTTGGGCGGGCTCATTCGTTTTGTGACCCATGATGAGCGTTGGAACAAGGACCCGTTTTTCCGCGAGTATCTGGTGAACTATACAAATGCCGCGACACTCGTGCGGGAAGACTTCATGGACACCGAAGATCTGGACGGCCTTTTTTCAGGCTTAATGGATCACGCCGACACAAAAACTGAATGGCCTTTCAACGGAACCACCTGCCAGTATGAAACATCTACGTGGCAATACGCGCACAGGGGCCATTCCGGTGAAAAGGGAGGCTCTGCTCAAACGGATCGGGATGAAACACTTCAACACCCGCGCACGGTGTTCCAGGTGGTGAAACGCCACTTCCGACGCTACACTCCCGAGATGGTCGAAACGGTCACGGGATGTCCCCGAGAGACCTTTCTTGAGGTCGCCCGCACCGTTCTCGAGAATTCGGGTCGTGATCGGACCACGGCCTGGGCTTACGCGGTGGGATGGACCCATCACACGTACGGCCCGCAGATCATCGGCTGCTGTGCATTGCTGCAGCTGCTTCTCGGCAACATCGGACGGCCCGGCGGCGGTGTGCTGGCGCTCCGGGGACATGCTTCCATCCAGGGGTCTACCGACGTCCCAACCCTGTATCACAGCATCCATGGGTATATGCCCGCTCCCTCCGCCCTCAAGAACCATGACGCGCTGCACGACTATCTGTCTTCGGAAACGGCTGTCACGGGGTATTGGGCCAACATGCCCAAGTTTCTGGTATCGTATTTTAAATCCATGTATGGAGACAGGGCTACACCCGAGAACGACTTCGGTTATGACTGGCATCCGAAGATCATCGGTGACCACTCGCACATGCCGATGTTTGTGGCCATGAGAGAAGGGCGCGTGAAGGGAATGCTCTGTATCGGTCAGAATCCGGCGACGTCCATCAACGCCGGCCTCCAGCGCAGAGGCATGCAGAACCTTGAATGGCTGGTGGTCAAAGACAACTTCATTACGGAGACGGCGTCTTTCTGGAGCAAATCGCCGGAGGTGATGAAAGGCAGGGTCAAACCCGAGGAAATCCGGACGGAGGTGTTTTTCTTCCCGTCTTCCCAAGTGGCGGAGTGTGAAGGGAGTTTCACCAATACCCAACGCATGCTCCAGTGGCATTCCAGGGCTTTGATTCCGCCGGGTCAGTGTCGCTCGGATCTTTGGTTCACCTATCAACTCGGGCTGCGGCTAAAAAGAATGTACAAAGGCAGCAACCGGCCTCAAGACCAGGGGATACGGAACCTGGTTTGGAACTATGATCCGATTGATTCGCCTAAGGTGGAAGGAGAGCCGGACGCCGAAAAGATTCTTAAAGAAATCAACGGCTATCATACCGGGAACCCGGAGCAGCACCTCACGGGAAGCGGCGAATTGAAGGACGACGGCTCGACGACTTGCGCCTCATGGATCTACTGGCTCACTTGAACTGGGGATGGGCGTGGCCGGCGAACCGCAGGGTTCTGTACAACCGCGCCTCGGCAGATCCAAAAGGGCGTCCTTGGAGCGAGCGCAAGAAATGGGTATGGTGGAAACAAGGAAAATGGGGCGGAATGGACGTTCCGGATTTTCCTGTTGACAAACCACCTGAAGCTTCCGGAGATTCCGAGGGAAGGGGAATGGATGCTCATTCGGGCAGTGCCCCGTTTCTCATGAAGCCGGACGGAGTGGGGTGGCTTTTTGTCCCGGCCGGTCTTGTTGACGGTCCTTTGCCGACGCACTATGAACCGGCAGAATCGCCAATAAAAAACCCTTTCTACGGGCAGCAGACAAATCCTGTTTTAAAGTATTGGTACCGAAAAGATAACCGGCTCGCCGCTGTCTTTGACGATCGCTATCCTTACGTGGTTACGACGTATCGGCTCACGGAGCATTACCTCGCCGGCGCCATGAGCCGATGGAATCCGTGGCTCACGGAGCTCATGCCCGAACTGTTTATCGAGGTGAGCCCTGAACTCGCCAAGGAAAAGGGGCTACGGAGCAAGGACTGGGTCGCAATCACTACGGCAAGGGGACGGATCCGGGCCAGGGCACTCGTGACATCCCGTTTGCGTCCTCTCAGGATCGGAGGTAGATTGTTACACCAGGTGGGCATGCCCTGGCACTGGGGATGGCAGGG
>JARRRC010000335.1:0-3443 GCA_037381105.1 Desulfobacterales bacterium | reverse complement strand
TCATTTGTCCTTGACATGAATTTATAAAATGTTTATAGGACTTCTCTTGAATATAATGATCCTGATAATTGCAATTCCACACGGAACTACCGATGAATGAATCGCGGGAATCGACCGTGGTTTGGCGATAGAATTTGAAATTCGGAGGAGCCCTATATATGAGGATGAATCATCTGCTGGCGCAGAGAAAAACCTCCATTGTAAAAAAGTGGTTTGCCTCGGCGATTGAGACGTATCCATCCGATACGGCAACATTTTTAAAAAGCCAGAAAGATCCTTTTGCCAACCCTGTCGGTCGAACCATCTATCACGGTTTAGAAGGATTGTTTGATGTCCTATTAAAGGAAATGGATCATGAGGCCGTACGATCCTTTTTAGACCCGATCATTAGAATCAGAGCGATTCAGAACTTTTCCCCTTTCCAAGCCACACGTTTTATTTTTTTCTTAAAAGACACCGTTAGAGCGATCATACAAAAAGAAAACCCCGAAGCAGAACTTTTCAATGAACTGCTGTTGTTCGAGTCAAAGATCGATGAACTCGGCTTGATTGCATTTGACATTTATATGCAGTGCCGGGAAAAGATTTACGAACTCAAAGCCAACGAAATGAAAAACAGGACGTTAAAGGCTTTCGAGCGGGCAGGCTTGGTGCGAGAGATGCCGGCAGATTCGCCGGATTTTGAAAATATTAATATATGTAAGAAGGCTTCAAACGATATATCGGATTTGTAAGATCATTACGTTTTTGGGTTAAGACAATACAACGTGAATTGATGTTGGACAAAATCTACCGTATCGTCATGAAGCCGGTGAGTGAGGTAATGGTATAATGAATATTCGTTACATGTATCCCCTCATAGCGATCATCGTTCTATTTCTGCTGGCTTTTATCGGTGTCAAATTTCCGGGGGGCGAGGTGTTTTTCGGCATTATCATACCTTATTTGGCTATTATTGTTTTTGTTTTGGGTTTTATTAACCGCGTGATTGACTGGGCGCGTTCTCCGGTCCCTTTTAGAATACCCACCACATGCGGCCAACAAAAAACACTTCCCTGGATTAAACCGGCAAGTATCGATAACCCCTCCACCACAGGCGGCGTTATTGTCCGAATGATTCTGGAGATTGTTTTATTCAGGTCCTTGTTCAGAAATACAAAATGTGAGATCAAAACAGGAACCAAGATTTCCTATGAATGGGAAAAATGGCTGTGGCTTTTTTCCCTGGCCTTTCACGCGGCTTTTTTTACCGTTCTGTTCAGACACCTGCGTTTTTTTACCGAACCGATACCCGCGGTCGTGAACTTGGTGGCCAAACTGGACGGTTTATTCCAGATCGGCCTGCCGGAACTCAGGATTTCCGGCGTGGTGCTCATTGTAGCCGTAACCTTGCTCTTTTTGAGAAGAATATGGATTCCCCAATTAAGATACATATCGCTGGGCTCGGACTATTTTCCGCTTTTTCTCATTTTCGCTATTGCATTCACCGGTATTCTGATGCGGTATTTTACCAAGGTGAATATCGTGGGTGTCAAGGAGTTCACCATGAGCCTGGTGACCTTTAACCCTCATATCACAAAAGGGATCGGCAGTATTTTTTATGTTCATCTCTTTTATGTCTGCGTGCTTTTGGCCTATTTTCCGTTCAGCAAGCTCATGCATTTGGGCGGTATTTTTATGAGCCCCACTCGAAATCTGGCCAATAACAGCCGGGTCAAGAGACATGTCAATCCATGGAATTATCCGGTTAAGATTCATTCCTATGGAGCTTATGAAGATGAATTCAGGGAAAAGATGATCGAGGCAGGACTTCCTGTTGAGAAGATGACAGAGCCGGAAACGCCGGAGGAACCCGAGGAAGAGGAAAAGGAGTAAATAATGTCGGAACTTCCAAAATCTGATGAAATGTTCACCCACATAGACCATAAACCCTCGCAAAGAGACTGGATGGACACTCCTGTTGAGATTAAAAGGGGAGTGGCTTGTTATGCCGCAAACCCCAAGAGTCTTGAAATTGTGGGTTTCCCTTATGCAAGACAATGGAGTTGTTTTGACGAAGACTGGCAATTGCCTGAAAACTGGAAAGAGATCATTTCAAAAGGCTTCAGAGAACGCCTCGACCGGTTTCGTTCCATTAAAGTGTTTATGGACATTTGTGTTCGCTGCGGGGCGTGTGCCGATAAATGTCATTTTTTCATCGGGTCCGGCGATCCCAAAAACATGCCGGTTTTGCGAGCGGAGCTTCTCCGGTCGGTGTATAGAAATGATTTTACCACTGCCGGTAAAATTATCGGATCCTTGGGCAAAAATTTTAAAAAGCTTATCGGTGCCAGGGAACTGACCGAAGATGTCCTAAAAGAATGGTGGTCTTACTTATTTCAATGCTCGGAATGCCGGCGCTGTTCGGTTTTCTGTCCGTACGGCATTGATACGGCCGAAATTACCATCATGGGCCGTGAGCTGTTGAATCTCATCGGCCTCAACATTGACTGGATTGCAACACCGGTGGCAAATTGCTATCGAACAGGAAACCATCTCGGGATTCAGCCCCATGCTTACAAAGATATGCTCGATTTCTTTACCGACGATATTGAAGAGATCACCGGCGTGAGGGTGGAACCCAGTTTTAACAGGAAAGGGGCGGAAATTCTTTTTATTACCCCTTCCGGCGATGTTTTTGCCGACCCCGGAACGTTTACGTGTATGGGGTACATGATGTTATTTCACTATTTACAGGAAAAATTCGGGCTCGATATTACCTGGAGCACCTATGCGTCCGAAGGCGGAAACTTCGGTTTTTTTACGTCTCATGAGATGATGAAGCGTTTGAATGCAAAGATGTACGCAGAAGCAAAACGGCTTGGCGTGAAATGGATTCTCGGTGGAGAGTGCGGTCATATGTGGCGGGTTATTCACCAGTATATGGATACGATGAACGGCCCGGCAGATTTTCTGGAAGAACCGGTTTCCCCCATTACCGGCACCAAATTCGAAAATGCCAGATCGACCAAGATGGTTCATATCGCCGAGTTTACCGCGGATCTTATCAAACACAACAAGCTGGAACTCGATCCGAGCCGAAATGATCATCTTAAGGTCACCTTTCATGACTCCTGCAACCCTTCCCGTGGCATGGGATTGTTGGAAGAACCCCGATATGTCATTAAAAACGTTTGCAATAACTTTTATGAAATGCCGGTCAACACCATTCGGGAACAGACCTTCTGCTGTGGCAGCGGATCCGGTCTGAATGCCGGTGAAAACATGGAGCTGAGAATGCAGGGCGGTCTGCCGAGGGCTAATGCGGCTAAGTATGTTCATAAAAAACACGGTGTGAATATGATGGCCTGTATCTGTGCCATTGATCGTGCTGTCTTACCGGCTTCCATGGAGTACTGGGTTCCCGAGGTGGATGTAACCGGTGTTCATGAACTGGTGGGCAA
>JARRRC010000334.1:4419-7842 GCA_037381105.1 Desulfobacterales bacterium | reverse complement strand
GATCAAAGGTCGCCCGGCAGTATTCATCGTAAGGCATTTTCATTTCTTCGAGCTCTTCCTTGCTCTTGGGGCGCGGCAGATCTTCTATCGTTGTTTCTCTCATATCTTTTGCCATTATATCACCCCCTTGCTCTTGAGTTCTCTGACTTCATTTTGACCCATGCCGAGCCAATTCAGGTACTTGAGAAAATTGTCTTTTCCCAGCGGCCTTCCGATCCACTTGACGCGGTGCGGTGTCCGGTACTGAAACGAATTCGGCGACGTCGAATAGAGCACCGTCCCGTACTGGTCACTGTCTATGGTGTAAACCCAGGGACGGTACTTGAAGTGGGGGAATTCAGAGACTTCGTCGATGAATAGAACCGGCCCGGCTGCAATCTCATACTCCAGCAGCTTCTGCTCGGCTTCAATCCGGTTCATGTCCCGCAGCCAACGGGTAGTTACGGTGTAGGTCTTGATCAACGCTTGAAGTGCATTCCGGGCGCCCATTTCTTTAAGGAAAGGATCTTCGTGGATCAGTCTGCCGAACTGAATATCGTCCCGCTCGATACACTGGCCGATGCGATACCAGAGCCGGTCGGTCTGACCGCCGATCATCATATAACCGTCCTTGCAGGGATTCCACTCGTACTGGTTCAGATTGGGATCCCAGCCGCCGGTTCGGGCCTTGATGCTCTTGTTAAAGCCGTACCAGCTGATATCAAAATCCAGAATATCCATTTGCGTTTCAGCGCCGGTCACTTCGATGAACTGCCCCTCTCCGCTGAACTTGTTTCGCCAGAAAATAGCCGCCAAAATGCTGCACGCGCCCTGCTCGCCGGCCACATAGTCGGCAAACCAAACACCGGATCGCGTAGGGTCGCCGCCTTTACCTCTGGGCAACTGGTCCTGGGGGAAACCGGTGTTGTGTACGAATGCATTGGCACAGCCGCCGAAAGGCTCCAGGGTCCATTGGCCGAATTTGGAGAGTTTGTCTTTATACGGTCCCCATGATCCCCGTACACCGATCCAGCAGTAAACCAGTCTGGGGTTGATTTCGGACAGGTGCCGGTATCCCAAACCCCGTTCATCCATGTAACCCGGCGGGTATTCTTCAATGAGAACATCGGCATGGGCTGCAAGTTTTTTATAAATCTCTTTTCCTTCTTCGGTTTCGATGTTCAATGTGATAGAAAACTTATTCCTCATCTCATGGATGAAATCCATGCCGCACTTTTCGCCGGTCTCTCTGTCCTCGAGCATCAACTCCTCTCTGCCAAAGGGCGTCAGTTTTCTTAAAGGGTCTCCTTCGGGCGGCTCGATGTTAATCACCTCGGCCCCGGCTTCGGCCAATAACGACGAGCAAAACTTGTTGCCCATCCTGTGCAACCCCATACAAAGCACCTTGAGACCCTGAAGCGCCTCGGGTTTGCCAAAGCTGTATTCAAACCTGAGGTTGTCCTCGCACCACTCACCGAACTTGGCTGCATTCCGCTTGGCATAAACCTTGGATACTTCTTCCCGCGGCGGCGGCGGTGTAACAGGCCAGGGCCTGATGTCAGGATGCATCAGCGGAAGGGCATCCGCTCTGCTGTTTATCTCTACATCTCTTATTTCTGCCATATTTTAACCTCCCATCAATTGGTTTTGCTTTTGACTAGATCCAAACCCCTCTTCAACATGGCAACGAACACGATGATCTGCTCAGAATTATAATTTTTAAGATGCGCGTTCGTTGGGAGGAGACGTCTCTTTTGGTTGTTTTCACCTCCTTTCTGTAATTTAAGCGGTCGTTGTTTGAGTAAGGTCAAGCAGACCGTCAAGGCTAAAGCGGCATTCCAGCCTCTCTCTTTTAGAGTAAAAAATACAGGCGGTTTAACTTCTTTTCCGATTTCAGCATGTTGGAAACGGCCGGGTAAACGGATAATCAAAACTTAATTAACGGTCGAATTCAATAACAACACCGCTCTATCTAAAGCCACTGGGTAAAGCGTCGCTCCTTTATTTCAATGGAATAGCAATTGTAAAAACGTGCTCGTCGATCACCATACGAAACGAACAACCCATACGTATTTTAAGTATCTTGGAATTAAAAGCGTGGTCGGTTCTGTGCTCATTGAACAAAAATAGTAATAGAAAGCCAAATCGTTTTTGTTGCTTTGATAAAGTGTATTTCAATAATCCTGCCAGAAATCAAAATCTGATGAGAATTTAAAGCATTTTGTCTTAATATAGAGATATTTCAGCTTGTTATCTATTTTATAAAGATGAGACATTGAGGAAGATATCCGGTGCTGTTGAATGAAAAACATCAAGGAATGTACGGAATCGGACCCTAAGGTTCCAGAAAAATCTTTATAGGGCTTATCGGTGAGGATTTAAAGGCTGTACGAAAATGGACCCTATTTGTCCACATCTGATACGCTATGTGATCCCTTTTCTCAAACCGTGGCGACGGATTTTGCTGTAAAGGGTGCTGCGGCTTATTTCGAGGCGCCGGGCGGCATCATGCTTGTTCCAGTTAACATCATGAAGCACCCCAAGGATTAATCGCCGTTCACTTTCAGCCAGAGAGCTGGAGGAAGGTTCGGGGGCAGACTGCTTGAGGAATTGGGGCAGGGTTCCTCTTTCAATGACCGGCCCCTGAGTCAGAATAACGGCATGGCTGACAGTGTTTTCAAGCTGACGCACATTTCCGGGCCAATCATAATCCATTAGGGCCTGCATGGCTCCCGGGGAAAACGATTGAATGTCCTTACCTTCTTTTACACTGTAATTTTTAAGGAAATGTTTGCAGAGCAAAGGAATATCTTCTTTGCGGTCCCGCAACGGAGGCAAATGGATGGTAACAACGTTCAACCGATAGTAAAGGTCGTTTCTGAACCGGCCTTCTTCCACTTCGTGGTATAAATCCCGGTTGGTGGCCGCCAGAACCCGCACGTCCGCTTCCATGGTTTCTTCTCCGCCGACCCGCTCAAAACAGTGATCCTGAAGAAACCTGAGCAACAAAACCTGGGTGGCCGGCTCAATGTCGCCGATTTCATCCAAAAATAAAATTCCACCTTGTGCCCGCTCGAAGCGGCCTTTTTTCATTTTGATGGCGCCGGTAAAAGCACCCTTTTCATGGCCAAAAAGCTCACTCTCAAGTAAAGTCGGTGAATAAGCCGAACAGTTGGCAACCACAAAGGGACCATCTTTCCGGTAGCTCTGCCGATGTATGGCCTGAGCCACCAATTCTTTTCCGGTCCCGTTTTCCCCGGTTATTAATACAATGGCGTCGGAAGCAGAGACCAGATCGATCAGTTCATAAATTTTTTGCATCTCGTCGCTTCGGCCAATGATTTCACCATAGGAAGTTCGCTCGGATACGCTTTGCTGGAGGTGATTGATCTCCGTCTCATGGATAATTAGGTGTCGAATATGTCCTGCAATCTGATTGAAAAG
>JARRRC010000334.1:0-4385 GCA_037381105.1 Desulfobacterales bacterium | reverse complement strand
GCGAGAAAATTTTCGAAAAACAGTTGAGCCCAAGACAAAGTAGCCGATGCATTGTTGCGGCAAAGAAATGGGAAAACCGAACCAGCTCTGATAATTTTCAGAGATAACGTTCAAAAACGGTGGAATGTCTTTGCTGTATTCTGACGCTAAAATCTGGGGCTCTGTGATATTTTGTATATATTGCATAAAATCGGATAATAATCCCAAACGCTCTATCTTCTTTTGTGTCAGGACAATCGGCTCGATTACGGAAGCGTTGCAGTTTTCCAAGTCGATAAAATGTTGACTCCCTGCTTCCAGAAGAAAAATTAAAGAGGTAGAGTCTGGAAATATTTCCTGGGTGATTTCATGAACATAATCGAGGATCTCCGATAGAAAGTTCTTGGCGCTGATTTGGCGTGATATTTCAAACAGCCTCTCCAATTGATGCCGTGCTTTCTGAAGTTCTTTTGAACGCAAAGCCAATGCGTTCTCCATCTCCCGCTTTTCGGTGACATCGCGTTCCAGCCGTACAATCGAATCTATTTCGCCGTATTTGTTAAAAATCGGATAGCAAGCAATCTGCAACACCCGGTCTTCCCCATTGGCATCCGGATAAACTTTATCAGACAGACACGAATGCTTTAAACGGATGGCATTCAGAACCGGACATTCTATCCCGTTAGCTTCACACGGCTGAATGCTGTTTCGCATCAGCTCGTGGCATTTTTTTGTAATTACGGCAGAAGAATCCAAACCCACACGGCGGCAGAACGATTCGTTGGCCTGGATAATGCGAAGGGTCTTTGGGTCAATCACGACAAGATTGTCCGTGATGCTGTTGATGATCTTTTCATTGAAATTTTTGGATGACAACAGCTGGTCTTCGAGGATTTTACGTCCCGTGATGTCCCGCCCGTGCTCTATTGCTTGTATGGTATTACCCGTTTTGGAGCATCCGCGGTGCGCCGCGCTCAAAGACTTCTTTTACGTGGCAGTCCCCGCACATCGTTTTCCGGCCATAAAATAATTCGTAGCAATGTCGATGGATAATTTTTTCCAAGGGAAGCCCAAAACGGGCCAGAAGTGCCTGATTTACCCTTAGAATTCTAAATTCTCTGTCATAAATGACCATGGGGTCGGTGACGCTGTCGAAAACCCTTGCAAGGAAATGTTCGTCGTAAGAAATCATAGCCGCCTGATATTAGAAATATACTTTATAACCCTGCCACAATTTCTACCTGCCCATAATTGTGGCGGAGAATACACTCACTTACAGGACTCCATCAGGGATGTTCGGCGAGGATCGCTTTTGCAGCTCAACAGACATGTACTGAAATTGTATAGTATACCGTTTGGATTTTAAACATATGGCATAAAAGATAACTGATTGTCAAGAAAGATATTTTTAATAAAATTGCACGATAAACCGAATGAGATTTCTTCAAAGGGTCGTAAACAGTACGGCCTTTTTGAAGTTTCATCCCATGTAACCCCATCTTTCCCCTCAATGACGAATGGAGGTAATTTGGCATTTGTGATTTATTTTTGATAATCATTGAGGGGAAGATAGGGTGCGAAAATCTCCTTCTAAATTTTTAAAGCGTAATAAAAGTGTTGTTAGGGGAGTAGAAGGTTCTCTCTGTTTTCAACTTCGGATTCCGGGCTAAAACAGCACTAGAAATCATAATCATAACTCTCGTCGAGGGGAGGTTTTATATCTCTCATCAGAACGACCAAATCAACGGGCATATTTAATCTATCCTTTACCATGTTCGGGATCACTGCGGCATGATGGAATCCGGCCTTGATAAACATATTAATCGCTGCAGTGTTGGTATCCGGGACCTCAAAGATGAGTTTTTCAATTCCGAGCATGTATGCAATACGCGCGAGTTCATCGACCATAATTTCCCCAAGGCCAAGATCCCGATAGTCATTATGAACGAATATCCGTACGGTACCCAGATGCCATTTCCAGCCGGACCGGCGACGATTAATGGTCGCATCGGCGATAATGTTGCCATTTTTTAACGCCAAAATCGGCAAGGTCTTATTATAATCCAGATTTTTTGCCCATTTTTCAATGACGAGTCTGCTCTTAACATCATCTCGAAGATACCGGGCTTCTTCATCAGGAACTTCTTTAAAAAACTCATACAAAGCTCCCCCGTCTTCTTTTTCCATCGGCCGCAAGAGAACCTTTGATCCGTCTTTCAATTGTGCTTCTTTTTGGTATGTATCGAGATCTATTTTTGGATATATGTCATAATTCAACATTTCAGTCACCTCCTTTCATCGTTTTTTTAGGGTAATGCATGTGGCTCTCCTCCCCTAACGTTAACCTTTATTTTTTCAAATATTTGAATTCATCTCCCGCTGTCTCGAAAAACGGGATCCTCCACCGGCGGATAAATTTCCGCTTTGCTCAAATCCCGTCGAATCGAAACGGTGAGTGTAAATTTAAAGAACTAAGCTTATTGATATGATGCTTCCATTTCCCGGCGATCAGCCATATCCATCAGGACGCGTTCCCTTGCTCTATCAATGCCGAGTTCTTTGCGCTTTTTGTCGATGTGGGCAATCATCTTTCGCGCATGCTCAACCGGATCCGGCTCGATATCCCACATACCGCCGTAGATCTTTTCCAAATCCTTGCAAATATAATCATGAAACACAGGAGCACCGGATGTTGGCAGGGTAACACCAAAAACCGTGTATACGCCGGATGCAACAAAATAATGCCCTATGCTTATGGCCTTTTCGCTCATCCACTCAGGCGCGCTTCCGGCCGCCGGCAGATCACTGATATCGTTTCCGAGTCCGCCGGCCTTGACCACTTCGGTTGCCGCCAGCAGAATCCGACTGTTGTCCACACAGGACCCCAGATGAAGCACCGGAGGAATACCTACGGTTTCACATACTTCCGCCAGACCCGGTCCACAGAAAACCTGTGCGGTTTCAGGTGTCAGCAAGCCCTCCATGGCACAGGCGATACCGTTACAGCCGGTAGTCAGGACAATTACATCATTTTTAATCAGCTCTTTGACGACTGTAATATGGGCTTCATTATGTCTTGTTCTTGCGTTGTTGCAGCCGACCACACCGGCAACACCCCGGATGCGGCCGTTGATGATATTGTCGTTTAAGGTAAAGTAAGATCCTCGAAAGGTTCCACCCAGATGGTATTCGATGGATTCAACGCCGAATCCGGCAATTTGAACGCCTTTATGTTTCGGGATCATCACTTCTGCACCCCGGTTCTCAAAGTTGTCAATGGCCATCTTCACGATCCGTTGGGCATCTTCGAAAGCGTGATGCTCGTCGAATTCGATGTGAATGACATTGTCTTGCTCCATCCTGGCTATGGGGTGTGTGGTGATCAGCTTGGTGTGGAAACATTTGGCCACATTGGCAAGATTTTGAAAGATACACTGGATATCTACCACCATGGCATCACAGGCGCCGGTAATTATGGCAAGCTCCTGCTGCAAAAACGTTCCTACGGGGGGTACGCCATGGCGCTGCAATATTTCATTGGCCGTACAGCAGATACCGCCCAGCTGAATCCCTTTGGCCCCTTTTGATTTGGCATAATCGACCATTTCTTTCGACTGGGCAACCGCCACGATAATCTCCGACAGAACCGGCTCATGACCGTGAACAATAATATTGACATGATCTTCCTTCATCACACCGAGATTGGCTTCGGACTGGAGAGGATAGGGAGTTCCGAAAAGTACATCCTGGAGATCGGTCGCCAGCATGGAGCCGCCCCAACCATCCGCCAATGCTGCCCGTGTGCCCTGTTTAATGAGATTCTTAAAATCCTGATCGACGCCAATATGGGTGCGATGCATGATTTCAACAATTTCTCTATCGATATTTCTGGGGAGAACGCCGCTCTTTTTCCATTTCTCATAGAGCGGTTGAGGCGCGCGCTTCATATAAAGAAGCTCACCAGCGGGTTTGCCCCATTCATTTAACGCTTTTTCAGCGACCTCTAGGGCGATCTCATTCATGTCCCGATCCACCTTTTTTCCGTCAACTTCAACCATGGTTTCAACACCCAGATGGGACGCAATGGATAATAATTTAAATTCATCTTTGATTTTGTAAGCATCTGATTCCCTTCTGGCTGCGGACATGAACACTTCTGCCACACAGCGTCCGTGATCCGAATGGGCTGCAGCGCCGCCTGCAATCATTCTGATAAAGTTACGCGCTGCAATGGTGTTGGCCGTTGCACCGCACAACCCTTTTCTGGTATCTTCCCCTTCAATGCAATTGTCTTGCCATTGGAACGAAAAGGGTTTTCCATGAGATGGTAAATGAAAACGATTAGCCCCACACGGGGTTTGGGAATAAGTGATTGTCTGATAATGAGCAAGGAATATACGTCTTTC
>JARRRC010000333.1:0-5795 GCA_037381105.1 Desulfobacterales bacterium | reverse complement strand
GTTTCAAAACAAGAGGATTATTGCGAACCCGAATTGTTCGACAATTCAAATGGTTGTTCCGCTAAACCCTCTGCACAAAGCGTACGGTATCAGGCGGATCGTTGTATCGACATACCAGGCGGTTTCGGGAACCGGCAAAAAAGCGATCGATGAACTCGATTCCCAGACCCGTGCGATTCTCAATTTCAAAGCATACGAACATAAGGTGTATCCTCATACGATTGCTTTTAACTGTCTTCCGCATATCGACGTATTTTTGGAGAACGGATATACAAAAGAAGAGATGAAAATGGTTCATGAAACCCGGAAAATCCTGGAGGACGATAACATCGGCGTTACGGCAACCACTGTTCGTGTGCCGGTGTTTTACGGTCATTCGGAATCGATTAACATTGAAACCAAAAAGAAAACAACCGCCCAAGAGGTGAAAGCGCTGCTTGAGAGAACTCCCGGTGTTAAGGTGGTGGATGATCCCGGAAATAATATTTATCCACTTGCTATCAATGCCGCCGGACAGGATTTAACGCTGGTAGGGCGTATTCGTGATGATGAATCGATAGCAAACGGCATCAACATGTGGGTTGTCGCCGATAATATCAGAAAAGGGGCCGCAACCAATGCGGTACAGATTGCTGAAATTCTGGCAAAAGAATATCTGTAGTCCATTTATGGACGGACACCATTTGACGGGGGTGTAATTTGGAGAAAGTACCCATTACAAAAGAAGGGTATGAAGCCCTAAAAAAAGAATTGGAATATATTCAAAAAGTCGAAAGACCTAAAACCATAAAAGCGATTGAAGAAGCCCGGGCCCACGGGGATATTACGGAAAATGCCGAGTTTGAAGCGGCCAAAGATCGCCAGGCTTTTATAGAAGGAAAGATCAATGAGTTGGGCTATAAGCTGGCGCGTGCGGATATCATTGATCCGAAAAAGCTTCCAAAAGATCGGGCTGTATTTGCCAGTTCGGTGTTGCTTGAAAACATCGACACCGGTGATCGCGTAAAATATCAACTGGTCGGAACTGATGAAGCCAATATTGATAAAGGTCGAATTTCTGTGTCTTCGCCCCTGGGAAAGGCGATTGTAGGGAAAAAACCCGGAGACGAGATTGTTCTGGAAGCTCCGGGAGGAAAAAGATTTTATGAATTAATAGAAATTTTGTAAACGGAGGTTCTCTGTGGCAAGAATAACTATAGAAGATTGCTTAAAGCGGGTAAAAAATCGATTTTTATTGGTTAATCTGGCGGCCAAACGCGTGCGGCAAATTCGTGAAGGATCCGAATACTTGGTCAGT
Source organism: Desulfobacterales bacterium (assembly GCA_037381105.1). Classification (GTDB taxonomy): domain Bacteria; phylum Desulfobacterota; class Desulfobacteria; order Desulfobacterales; family UBA11574; genus UBA11574. The sequence goes on along the minus strand of JARRRC010000333.1, from coordinate 4,498 downwards.
TCGCCTAAAAATGAGGATATTGTTGTTTCTCTGCGTGAAATAGCTGCCGGAAAAATTACAATAAAAGAAGGAAAAGAAGAAAAAGAGGAAGAAGAAATAAAAGAGGAAATAGAGGAAAAAGAAGACGATCTATAGGGGATAGTTACTTTTTTGCCGAAATACAGCTATGCTTACAAGGCGATAAATAGAAATGTTGGGAAGGCATTGCATCAATATGACATGATCTCCGATGGGGATCGGATATTGGTGGGTCTTTCAGGAGGAAAAGACAGTTTTACCCTTTTGTGGGTGTTAAACGAGCGCCTAAAATGCATTCCAATCAACTATACCCTGCATCCCGTCCATATTAATTTGGGATTTGATGGGGAATTCAGTGAATCTCTTTTGGAATATTGCAGTGGAATCGGATTTAAACTCAGGGTTGAACATACGGATTACGGCGTTTTATCCCACAGCTCCGAAAATCGGGAAAATCCCTGTTTTTTATGTTCCAGGTTGAGAAAAAAGCGGCTGTTTGAAATTGCGGATGAACTCGGATGCCGCAAAGTGGCGCTGGGCCATAATAAAGACGATATCATTGAAACGCTATTTATAAACATCTGTTATGCAGGAGAGATCAGCAGCATGATGCCTTCCCAGTCTTTTTTTCAGGGAAAAATTAAACTGATCAGACCCCTTGCCTTTGTTGACGGAAATCTTATCAGGCGCTATGCCGATGAGAAAAACTGCCCGCAATTCGTAAATCCATGTCCCAGTGCGAACACTTCGAAGCGTCAAGAAATAAAGATAATGCTAAAGCAGCTTTATCGGCATAATAAAAAAATCAAAGGGAATATATTCAGAGCCATGCGTCATGTGAAAATGGATTATATGCCAAAATGAAAGATATTCAAAATCAATTCGATTATCGAAATATTCCTATTGACAAGGTCGGAATAAAGGATCTGAGATATCCCATAACCGTGCTGGATCGAAAAAACAACATACAGCATACGGTTGCTTAGATTAACATGTATGTCGATTTGCCACTCAATTACAAGTTATTCTTGAAGAGATGAAAACATATTTAAATGCGGAGTCAGCCAATATTGAAGTAACATTCCCTTACTTTATTGAAAAGCGATCTCCGGTGAGCAAATCTCCTGGTTTGATGGATTATGTTTGCAGTTTTTTAGGATATAGCGATCCAAACGGCAAGGTCGATCTCGTATCGGTTGTCGTTGTTCCCATCTCTTCGGTTTGTCCCTGTTCAAAAGAAATCAGTGAATCAGGCGCTCATAACCAGAGGGGACAAGTGCGTCTCAGCACACGCTTTAAAAAATTTATCTGGATAGAAGATATGATCGAATTGGTGGAGGACGCCGCGTCATGCGAAGTATATTCAGTTCTGAAGCGGGTCGATGAAAAGCATGTCACGGAAAAAGGATTCGCAAATCCTAAATTTGTAGAGGATATCGTCAGGGACGTCGCAGATAAGCTAGAAAAAGACAGCAACATCACCTGGTTTTCAGTGAGCGCCGAAAATTTCGAGTCGATCCATAACCACAGTGCCTATGCATCGATTACGCGGGGTGATACCCCCTATCTTTGATTCATTGATCCATTTTTAAAGATGCGATTTCGGTATGCGTCTGTTATTTTCACGTTCTATGATAAAGGTTGCCGGTCCGTCATTGATTAAAGAGATCTCCATTTTGGCCTGAAAACGACCGGTTTTTACGGAGACGTCTTTTTGTTTAATGCGCTCAACAAATTGTCGGTACAGTTTTTCCGCCAGTCTCGGGGATGCGGCACTGACAAAAGAGGGGCGTCGGCCTTTATTACAGTCTCCCAATAAGGTAAACTGAGAGACGACCAGAATCTCACCGCCGATATCGAGTAATGAACGGTTCATTTTTTGGTTCTCATCTTCAAAAATTCTCAAATTTACCGTCTTATCTGCGAGATAATCCGCATCATCCCCGTCATCTGATAACGCAACCCCTAAAAAGACCAACAGACCTTTCCCGATCTTTCCGACCACTTCAGTTTCAACGGCAACAGAAGCCGATTTCACCCGTTGTATGACGACACGCATGATTGACACCTCTTTCGCTTTCTTGCAGGAATCCGGAATTATTCGAATCAGCCGGAATTCGCTTGAAGGATCGTTCTGCTGTTGGATTGTTGATTTCGAATTTTTGACAAAAAGGTAAGGTAAGGCTTTATGTTAAATTCAATTCAATCGACCAGAACGATCCTAAGATCCATCACATTGGTTAGGGTAGGGCCGGTGATAAACAGGTCTCCCAGTTTTTGAAAAAAATGATATGAATCATTGTTTAAGAGAAAATAATACGGATCCAGTTCCATCTTTTCAGCGCGTTCCAGGGTAAAAGAATCCGAAAACGCCCCGGCCGCATCTGTCGGACCATCCGTGCCGTCTGTTCCGCCACTCAATATGACAATGTTTTTATATCCGGAGATATCAATTGCCGCAGAAAGAGCAAACTCTTGGTTTCGTCCGCCCAAACCCTTTCCCGAAATGGACACCGTGGTTTCGCCGCCGGAAAGGATACAGGCAGGTCGAGAGAGGGGATTACCGGATTTTATGATCTCTCTGGCAATGGCAGCGTGGACTTGTGCGACATATCGGGTTTCACCCTCTATCATTGAAGAAAGGATGAGGACATGATATCCTAAATCTTCGGCACTTTCTTTAGCAGCGAATAAAGAATTGATATTACTACTAATAATTAAATTATATGTTCTATCGAAGGCGGAATCTGTCGATTTGGGCGTCTCCGGGATGGCACCCGAAATCCCGAGCTCAATATGATTCAGGATATTCTTGGGTATTTTGCCAAAAAGGTTGTATCTGTGCAAAATGTTGATGCAATCGAAAAAAGAGCTTGAGTCCGGAACTGTGGGGCCGGATGCGATTACATCGAGATCATCCCCTACAACATCTGAAAGAATGAGTGTCACGAGGGTAGCAGGATATGCCGCATGTGCCAGTCGTCCGCCTTTTATTTTAGATGTGTGTTTTCTTATGGTGTTTATTTCGTGAATGGATGCGCCGCATGAAAGAAGTACTTTGACGGCATTTTGCTTGTCTTTGAGCGTCAGACCATCGTAAGGAAGCGGCATCAAAGCAGACCCACCTCCTGAAATCAGGCATAATATCAGATCGTCTTTTTCTGCCCGGTTTGCAAGATTTAAAATGGCGGATGCGCCTTTTTGGCCGTTTTCGTCAGGTAAAGGATGGCCGGCTTCTATGATCTTGATGCGGTTTAAATCGGCTAAATGGCCATATTTGACGGTTACGATGCCCTCTGTTAATTTATCACCAATGATATCTTCCACGGCTGCGGCCATGGATGCGGCGGCTTTGCCGGCACCCACCACATACAGGTTTTTAAATCGCGGGAGATGATATGTCTGATCGCCGATAAAAAGATCTTCTCCCTTGTATTTTAAGTGGCGTTTAACAGAAACACCCGGTTGAACGGCCTGAATGCCTTTATAAAAAATTTTGACGGCATCGTTCCTCATTCCCATGATTTTTTTAGATTCAATATTCATAGACCAATAGGTTCTAATAAAATTTATAAGATTCTCTTTGTCAAATAAAAAGCGCTCGACACTGTATTCTTGACAAGAAAATAATATAAACGTATTGTTTATCAGGTTTTACCTGTTTGTGGATTGAAATATTTTTTTATGGAGTAAATAAAATGGGAAATAACCCCTCGGATTCCTTTAAAGGGCAATTCCTTATGGCCATGCCTTTATTGCTTGATCAGAATTTTTATCAAACCGTTACGTGTGTTTGCGAATATACCCCTGCAGGAAGTGTGGGGATTGTTGTAAACAGAGTTCACCCTGATCTGCGAATAAAAGATATTTTTGATGAATTGAATATCAGATTTATTCCCGAGCTTGCATCCGCTCCGGTTTACATCGGCGGACCGGTTCATATCGGTGAAATATTCATTCTCCATGGACCGCCGTTTGGATGGGAAGGGTGCCTTATGATTACTCCTACGCTCGCACTAAGCAACACCAGAGATATTTTGGAATCGGTGGCCATGGGCACAGGACCGAATTCATATATCATTGCTCTAGGGTGTGCAGGGTGGGGGCCCGGGCAGTTGGAATCAGAGATCAAGGAAAATGCCTGGTTGACCTCTCCTATTTTTGAAGATGTTATATTTGATATGCCGGTTGAAAAACGGTGGGAAGCATCATTAAAAAAGATTGGGGTAGATCCCGCATTGATTTTGAATACCTCCGGTCATGCATAAACCGCTTGCTGTTTTCCGCTTAAACGCCTCGGTTTCAGTTTTTAGGTCATCTTATATAGCCAAACGTTTTCATACCGTTATTAATTACCTTTGACGCTCAAAAGACACAAAAGACAAAAATGTTCGAATGATCGACCGGCGTCGTACCGGCTTGTGCAATAAAATAAATTTATTTCGATTTTTGTTTCTTTTTCGATTTTGGTTTCTTTTTT
>JARRRC010000332.1:0-9147 GCA_037381105.1 Desulfobacterales bacterium | reverse complement strand
GTGCCATGCGATGGCTTCACCCTCCCTGTCCGGGTCCGGTGCAAGATAAATATCTGTTGAATCCCCTGCAGCCTGTTTTAAGGATTTGATTACTTTTTGCTTCCCCGGGATATACGTATATTTAGGTTTGAAACCTTCCTCGACATCGATGCCGATTTCTTTTGGCGGAAGGTCTTTGATGTGGCCGACGGTGGCGGCCACATTATATTGATTGCCGAGATATTTTTTAATGGTTCTGATCTTTGTGGGAGATTCCACGACGACAAGAGATTTGGCCACGATATTACCTCTTTTGCTCAGTGTTCAGTGCTTTTTTGTTCGATGACCGATCAATTCGGTGTTACAACAAATATTGTAATTAAAACACCAAACACCAAATTCTTGATGTAATCGACTTTTTACGAATTCATCAGGTTTATAAAATATGACGTTTCCAAAATTCCGCAAGTTATGAATTTAGAGTTTTGTTCCTTAAAATCTAAGCTGCGCTGCTATATCTTACTCATTTTCTTCTATTTTGGAAAAAAATTTACCCGCAGATTGCTGTGCCATGCCTTTGATTTCCAGTTGCAACAAAATACTCGATAGCCTGCCGGGTTCCATTGACAGCATTCTTACCAGGTCATCGATCTGAACAGGATACGGCTCGAGAGATTCAAATACCAGTTTCTCATCGGGAGACAGCGATGAAATTTTCTTGATTTTATTATCGGAGGGTTTGTTTTTTACAATAGTTGTATGTATTATATGTGAAAGCTCTTCCATGATATCTTGGGCATGTTCCACAAGTTTGGCCCCCTGTTTTATCAATGTGTGAGTTCCTGTGCTTTTATAAGACTGAATGCTTCCCGGCACTGCAAACACCTCTCGGTTTTGTTCTGCCGCAAGCCGCGCCGTTATCAATGATCCGCTCCGTTTTGTCGCTTCTACGACCACAGTGCCAAGGGAAATGCCGCTGATAATTCTGTTTCGTTGGGGGAAATTGTGGGCATCCGGTTCGGTTTTTAGTGGAAATTCCGAAATCACGGCGCCGTTTTCTGCAATTTGATAAAAAAGTTTCCGGTTCTGTTCCGGATAGACCCGTTCCAAACCGCTTCCAAGAACGGCGACGGTCTTTCCTTTACCCATCAACGCTCCTTCGTGGGCTGCCGCATCAATGCCCACGGCCATGCCGCTGACAATTGTCATTTCAACCTTTGCCAAGTCATGACAAAGTCTGTGTGTTGTCAAGATACCATACCGGGTTGCATTTCTAGAGCCGACAACCGCTATATTTCTAAAGGAATTGTTGAGGCGGCCGAAAACGTATAAAAAAGGCGGTGGGTCGGGTATCTGTAACAGAAGCGGCGGATAATCGATATCTGCCATGGTGACAATTTCATATCCTTTTTGCATAGCGAGGTCGAGATCAATTTTCACCGCATCACAGATTTTGTGCCGTTTTATCCTGGCGGCCAGACGAGACGTTACGCCATCAACCTCGATAAGGTCTTTGTGACTGGCTTCAAGAATGAATTCCGGTAATTTGAAACGCTCGATAAGGCGCTTGAACAGCAGGTTCCCGATTCCGGGAACGCTTTTCAGGACGAACCATGGTAGAATATGATCCACTGGCTATTTTTTTCCATGAGCTTGCCAGGCCAGGAGTATAGGGCTTGCGACATAAATTGAGGAATACGTTCCGACAATAATTCCCACCAGCATTGCAAATGCAAAATCATGAATAATCCCGCCGCCAAGGACAAACAGGGCCACCACCACGACAAGAGTGGTGCCGGAAGTCAAGAGTGTTCGGCTCAAGGTTTCATTGACGCTTCTGTTAATGACAATGTCCAAAGGATTTTTTTGATATTTTCTTAAATTTTCACGAATTCTGTCAAAAACGATAATGGTATCGTTGAGAGAATATCCGATGATGGTAAGAAGTGCGGCGATGATCGGAAGGGTAAAGTCCTTGTTGAATATGGAAAATATACCCACGGTAATGGTGACGTCGTGGATCAGTGCGACAATGGCTCCCATGGCGTATTTCAATCCCAGAAACCAGAAAAGTACAAGCGTTACCACAAGTGCCGTCGCGATGAGATAAGGAACGCTGACATGAAAAATAGAAAGCAGGTAAACCGCTCCCATGAGCACGCCGGCAATAACGCCGCTTAAAACCCATTTGAATTCAAAACGACCGGATATATATATCGCGATAAAAAGCAGCGCGTAGAACATCGCAAACAAGGCTTTTTCGCGCAAGTCTTTACCCACCGTGGGGCCGACCATTTCTACACGTCGTATGGTTGCATCCAGCCCGGCTGAAGATTTCAAAGCGTCTTTCACCTTGGTGGAAAGTTCTTCCGAGGTTGCGCCCGATATGTCGGTGCGGATAAGATATTCATTATCAGCTTTCTCGCCGAATTCCTGGACCGACGATTTTCCCAAATCGATGGCGGCAAGGCCGGATTTGATTTTTTTCAAGCTCACAGGTTCGGTGAATTTAACCTGTATCAGGGTTCCGCCGGCAAAATCGATGCCGTATTTAGGCCCTTTGTGTATCACCAGAGAAGCGATGCTGATGAGGATCATCGCCAGAGAAAGAGAGAATGCGATTTTTCTTTTGTCGACAAAATTGATGTTGATATCCGGTTTGATAAATTGCATTATTAAAATTTCCTAATTAAATGCTTAAACGTTTAACCTTTCGTTTGATCAGGATATAATCAAATATGATCCGGGTCAGAACCAGCCCCGTAAACAGGCTGGAAATAACCCCCAAGCTGAGTGTAACGGCGAATCCTTTGACAGGGCCGGTGCCGAACTGGAAGAGGACGAGGGCGGCAATGAGCGTTGTGACATTGGCGTCGAGAATCGTAAGGGTTGCCCTGTCATAGCCTGCGTCCACGGCTGCGCGCGGCGTTTTGCCGATATGCATTTCTTCCCTGATCCGTTCAAAGATGAGAACATTGGCATCTACGGCCATGCCGATGGTGAGGATGATTCCGGCAATGCCCGGGAGCGTAAGGGTTGCCTGAAATCCGGCCAAACCCCCGGCAATCAGAAGAATATTGAGTATCAACGCAAAATCTGCAATAATCCCGGACACATTGTAATATATAATCATAAACACAACAACAAGGATGCCGCCGACGAGCATGGAAATAAGTCCTTTTCGAATGGAATCCGTTCCCAAAGAAGGACCGACGGTTCTTTCTTCAAGAATTTTTACCGGTGCCGGGAGCGCACCGGCCCGGAGGGCAATGGCGAGATCCCGTGCTTCTTCCGTCGTAAAATGTCCCGTGATCCGGGCTTTGCCGCCGGCGATTTTTTCCTGGATGACCGGGGCTGAATAGACCTTGTTGTCCAGCACGATGGCCAAGCGTTTTTTTACGTTTTCTCCGGTGATTCTTTCAAAATCTCTGGCGCCTTTTTTATCGAAGTCGATTTGAACCCGTGCATCGGTCAGATGGGCGCCGGTTAAAAGCGTCCTTTTCTTTAACAGGTAAGGGGTCTTATAGATCCGGTGAGTTGTTGGATCCTGCTTTACGCCGTAAAGAATTTCGCTTCCCGGAGGGACTTCTCCTTTTAGAGCGGCATCGAGGTTATGGGTCTCATCCACAAGTTTAAATTCTAAAAGGGCGGTTTTGCCGATCAGGGCAATGGCCCTTTTGGTATCCTTTATACCGGGGAGTTGGACGAGAATCTGATTTTCACCCTGTCGACGGATATCGGGTTCGCTGACCCCGAATTGATCGATTCGGTTTCTGATGGTTTCAAGGGCCTGTTCGGTGGCCATTTTTTTAATTTGCTCGACCTCTTTGTTCGGAAGGTCCATCTGCAGGGTCAGGACGTCTCCTTCTGACGTTCTCGAAAGGATGCGCAAATTTTTAAATTCTTTGTCGAGGAGCTTATCGAATTCATCGATATTCTTCTGCCCTTTCAATTTGGCCACCAGCCGGTTTCCCTGCACCCGATTCAAGGAGACAAAGCGAATGTGCTCTTTTTTCAGATCGCTTCGAATTTCCTGACTGATGCGTTCAATGGTACCTTCCACTGCTTTATTCGATTCCACTTCAAGGGTCAGGTGCATACCGCCTTGAAGATCAAGGCCCAGATTGATTTTCTTATGCGGCCAAAAGGACGGGTTTATCGTGGGAAGAACATAAATGATTGCAGCAATAATAACCCCGGAAACTCCCAGCGCTCGCCAAGAAAGATTACTCAATGATCTTTTCCTTTCAATCCATCACGCATTGTTTTTCTTAAACCCTAACAGCCTTTTAAAAAACATGCGTACAAATAATTGTTATCGTTTCAAAAATATGGCGATCTAAAGCCGCCATCATTTTTTAAGAAATCGATGTAAAGCCCACTCGATTATTTTGAATCTGCTTTGTCTTTTTTGACACTCTGGGGCTGTGATGAAGATTGTATCACCTGTGCGACGTTTCCGCGGGCAATTTTCACTCGAACCTTGTCTGCAATTTCCACCGTCATTATGGTGTCATTGACGGCTGTTACTCGACCATGCAGTCCGCCGCTGGTGACGATACGGTCCCCTTTTTTCAGCTGACCGATCATTTCACGGTGTTGCTTGGCTTTCTTCTGTTGGGGCCGTATCAATAAGAAGTAGAATATGACAAACATGAGGATGATGGGAATAAGAGATGCGAATCCGCCGGCGCCTTGACCGGCTGCTGCGCCTCCCTGACCCATCGCATAGGCAGTATTTATCAAGATAAAACCTCCTTCATAGTTAATTTTAGCATTCTCCGGATTCAAAACCCGTAAATCTGCAAATGAAAAAAACGTGCAAAATATACTGTAATTTTTTTCTCAGGTCAATTCTTTCTTTAACCTCAAATTGAGTGAAACCGATAATGTCCCATTTGTTTGCACTCAATGAAGGCTTAATTCGGCGGCATCCACAGCGTCTCACCGTCGAATTGAATGCGGTTTACATGTTTATAATCAATGAGGTCAAGAAATGCAAAAATTTGATCCATATTATAGACGACCACTTTGGTCAAGGGATAGATCAAGTTAAGGTTCATATCCAGTTTGCGTTCTTTAATGTTATAGATGTTTACCGTATGTTCGGAAAACTTTAAAATCTTGCCGATACCCGAACTGCGTCCTCCCTGTAAGGGTTCGTCGGAAAGCGGTGACAGTTGGACGCCTTTATGGTCAAAATAGTCTTTCAAAAATGTGTAATGAATATTCCAGATATTTTCTCCGGGCTGAACCACGTGAATGCCAAAGGATTCGATTTTTTCTTTATTCACTGCGCCCTGTGATTTGAGATCCTTTTCGACAATATCGCCGCTTTTTAAACGAATTTTATCCAAAATCTCCTGCATTGAAACCGTTTCATCGCCGATTTTCAGTGATTCATTTGATTTTGCAATCATATCAACGCCTTTTTCGAGTCCGTACTCTGCTTTTCGCTTCTGCATCAGTGCCTGTAATTTTTTGTCTTCTTCGATTTTGTTATAATCGATAATCTGCTCTTGCTTTGAGGGAATTTGAATTTTATCCTTTTCTTTTTGAACGCCGGTTTTTGATGCCGGTTTCAGCATAAATTTTAAACCCGTCACTGCTGCGACAAGCACGACAGCGACGACAATAATTCCGATGATGATATTTGTTCTTTGAGCTGGTTTTTTTGGCATAATGTGTCCCCGCTATTTTTCACAGTGAATATTACCCATACCCGGTATAATTTCAGAGTTCCCTTCAATGGTGATGGAAAGACCTCGTCTTATTTCCAGATCAAGAATTTCCTTGCGTTTTTTGTTTAAAAGATAGTCCGCAACGCTGTGCGGAACAATTCCTTTGACCTTTGAAATATCAACTTTTAAGGTTTCAAGACGAAGCCTGCGGAGAAAGTCCAGGGCCAGCATTTCAGTGGAAGGAATCATCCCTTTCCCTTTGCAGTGGCGGCAAGGTTCGAAACTGCTGGATTCGATAGACGGGCGAATCCGCTGTCTTGACATTTCCATTAAGCCGAATTTTGAGATTTTACTGATATTTGTTTTGGCTTTATCCGGTTTTACATATTTTTTAAGGGCTCTTTCAATTTCTGATTTGTGTTTGGAATCTTTCATGTCGATAAAGTCAATAACAATGAGGCCACCCAGGTCTCTGAGACGTAACTGGCGGGCAATTTCTTCGGATGCTTCAATATTGGTCTGCAATGCCGTCTGTTCGATGGATTTTTTTGCAATGACTAGGGTGCCTCCGGATTTTAGTTTTACATGACTCTCATAAATGGAGGATATCTGTTCTTCCAATTGATATTTGGTGAATATCGGTTTGTCTCCTCTGTATAGTTTTACGATTTTTTTATGTTTTGGAGATATGATTTTAACAAAATCTTTGACTTCATGGAATACGGCGTCATCGTCAATGAGGATTTCTGTTACATCCTGGGTGAAGTGGTCGCGAATGGATCTTACGGCAAGATTTTGCTCTTTATAGAGCAATACAGGGGCTTTGACTTTGGTCACACTATTTTTAATGTTTCTCCAAAGACGTAAAAGATAATTCAAATCTTTTGTCATTTGAGTTTTTGTGCTGTTTATTCCTGCCGTGCGGACAATAATACCGAATCCTTCCGGCAATTTAAGCTTGCCGACGATACTTTTTAAGCGCTTGCGTTCGTCTTCATCTTCTATTTTACGCGAGATCCCCCGATTATCGCTTCCCGGCATAAGCACAATGTATCGACCCGGTAAAGATATATAGGTCGTCAACATAGCGCCCTTTTTCATGAAAGGGTCTTTGGTGACTTGTACCAATAGTTCTTGGCCCCGCCTCACCATTTTTAATATGGATCGATTTTTCGAGAGATTGTCTTGAAAATAGTCGCTGTGGATTTCATGTTTTTGTAAAAAGCCATGTCGATCGGCGCCAAAATCTACAAATACGGCTTGCAAGCTCGGCTCAATACGAGAAATGACGGCCTTGTAAATATTTCCATGGATACTTTCCCTTCCGGAACTTTCTATATGGAATTCTTCGAGCTTTAAGTCTTTGACTTTTGCAATTCTGCATTCCTCAGGATCTATGGCATTGATAAGAATTTTACTGCTCATAAATAAATGTCCCCAATCCGCCAAAATTCAGACATAAAAACCAGCTTTAATCCTAAGCACTTGGTCTTTTAACTGAATATGAAATTGTCATCTACAAGTCAAACGATTTCTTATGGCTTGCTATTTGCATCTTGTTGTGGCATGAAATCTACAAGTTTGTTTGTTTCGCACATTCCGTTATGTAACCCATTCCGGATGAGGGATGTAAATTCAGAATCGTTTAAAATTCAAAATTGTTATTGAGGTTATTATCTTAAAATGGATGAACGATACGATCCCGGTACAATAGAATCTAAATGGCAAAAATTTTTCTGCTTGAGATGTTTCCTTATCCTTCGGGAAATATCCACATGGGACACGTGAGGAATTATACCATCGGGGATGTTGTGGCGAGATATAAAAGGATGCGAGGATTCAGCGTTCTTCATCCCATGGGGTGGGATGCATTCGGCATGCCGGCGGAAAACGCCGCTATTGCAAATAACAGCCACCCGGCCAAGTGGACATATCAAAATATCGATACCATGAGATCCCAGTTGAAGCGGCTCGGTTTTTCCTATGACTGGAACCGGGAACTGGCGACCTGCAGTCCCGAGTATTATCGGTGGGAACAGTGGCTTTTTTTGAAAATGTATGAAAAAGGGATGGCCTATCGCAAAGAATCTTTTGTAAACTGGTGCGAGCACTGTCAGACGGTACTGGCCAACGAGCAGGTAGAAGCGGGTCTGTGCTGGAGGTGTGGAGAACAGGTACGGCAGAAAAAACTCTGGCAGTGGTTTTTCCGCATCACGGATTATGCGGATGACCTCTTGTCCTACTGCGACAAGCTGCCGGGCTGGCCTGACAAAGTGATTACCATGCAGAAAAACTGGATCGGGAAAAGCACGGGCGCTGAAATCCGGTTTCCAGTAGAAAATTCCAAAGACCAAATACCGGTTTTTACCACTCGACAGGATACCGTTTATGGCGCAACATTCATGTGTCTCGCACCCGAACACCCGATGGTACTCAAGCTGGCCCAAGGGACGTCCCAGGAAGAAGAAGTTACTGAGTTTGCCAGCCGAATATCTATGCAGGATCGGTCGGTTAAGGCTGTCGAAAATTATGAAAAAGAAGGGGTCTTTACGGGTTCGTACTGCATCAACCCCCTAAACGGCATCCGTATGCCGATCTATACCGCGAATTTTGCTCTGATGGAATACGGAACAGGGGCGGTTATGTCTGTTCCGGCGCATGATCAACGGGACTTCGAATTTGCCCGAAAGTACGGTCTCGACATCATTGTGGTGGTAAAACCATATGATGAGGATCTCGATGCCGACACAATGACCGAGGCTTATGCCGGTGAAGGCATCATGATTAATTCCGGCCGGTTTAATGGGATAGACAGTGTCAAGGCGTTGGATGATATTGCATTTTATCTGGAAAAAAAGGGCCTTGGAAAAAGAACGACCAGTTTCAGGTTGAGGGACTGGGGAATTTCAAGACAGCGATATTGGGGTGCGCCGATACCGATAATTCATTGTAAAAAATGTGGTATTGTCCCGGTTCCCGAAAAGGATCTTCCCATTTTGCTTCCCGAGGATGCGAATCTTCTTGAGGGCGGTAAATCTCCTTTACCCATCCTCGAGTATTTTGCCAAGGCGACTTGTCCGGCATGCGGCGGTTCCAATGCCAGACGTGAGACCGACACAATGGATACTTTTGTAGAATCCTCCTGGTACTATGAAAGATATTGCAGCCCTGCTTGTAACACCGCCATGTTTGATCAAGGCGCCGTAGATTACTGGATGCCGGTCGATCAGTATATTGGCGGTGTTGAACACGCTATTTTACATCTGCTGTATTCCAGATATTACACGCGAGTATTGAAGGACTTCGGGCTCGTTAAATACAAAGAACCGTTTACGCGACTCTTAACCCAGGGGATGGTTTGTAAAGAGACGGTATCCTGTCCAGAGCACGGTTTTCTTCTTCCGGAAGAGGTGGAAGGATCGGGTGCCGACCGGATATGTAAAAAATGTGGAAAAGACGCTATGGTCGGCCGTGTGGAAAAGATGTC